>NZ_PNDY01000020.1:0-43374 GCF_005886645.1 Pseudoalteromonas sp. S408
AAATAAGTATTATAAGCGCCCGAAGCAAACGAATGCTTACCCAACTAAAAATGTTTCAAATAGAGCGGGTCATTAGCTCAGTTGGTAGAGCAGTTGACTTTTAATCAATTGGTCGATGGTTCGAATCCATCATGACCCACCATTTTTAAAATGGTTTTCCAACTTGAATACAGCAGTTACACCAGAGCGGGTCATTAGCTCAGTTGGTAGAGCAGTTGACTTTTAATCAATTGGTCGATGGTTCGAATCCATCATGACCCACCACTTTTAAAGTGTCTGGATCGGCGGATTTACGCATGTTTATTATTGAATAAGTTTATGAGCGGGTCATTAGCTCAGTTGGTAGAGCAGTTGACTTTTAATCAATTGGTCGATGGTTCGAATCCATCATGACCCACCACTTTAACGAGTGGTCAGTAACTAAAGTATAATCAATAATTTACGAAAAATAGAATGGGTCATTAGCTCAGTTGGTAGAGCAGTTGACTTTTAATCAATTGGTCGATGGTTCGAATCCATCATGACCCACCATTCTATAAAATTTCTAATCGGCGGATTCACGCATGTAAGCTTTTTTAAACTATGTTTTGAGCGGGTCATTAGCTCAGTTGGTAGAGCAGTTGACTTTTAATCAATTGGTCGATGGTTCGAATCCATCATGACCCACCATTTTATCAAAACATAAGTTTATAAGTTAGCACCAAGAGCGGGTCATTAGCTCAGTTGGTAGAGCAGTTGACTTTTAATCAATTGGTCGATGGTTCGAATCCATCATGACCCACCATTTTTACTTTATAAGTAAAAACTGGAACATCGGCGGATCTACGCAAGCAACATATTTCAGTACATACAATATTAGAGCGGGTCATTAGCTCAGTTGGTAGAGCAGTTGACTTTTAATCAATTGGTCGATGGTTCGAATCCATCATGACCCACCATTTGTTATATTCTTTTTTAAAATTCCATTCTCTTTTTTATAAACAGCTTAACCAGTTTGCTGTTATTTATGCTTTTATTCTCGTATAATTCGCCGTAATTTATACACTGTACATAAGTGGTCGAGAACATGAGTTTAGCGCAAACTATTATGCCTGAAGGCTATATTTTCCCTCCAAAGCCAGCACCGTTAACGAAAGACGAGCAGAGCGAATATAAAGCACGTATTAAGCAATTACTTAAAGATAAAAACGCGGTACTCGTAGCGCATTATTATACAGATCCTGAAATTCAAGCACTGGCTGAAGAAACAGGTGGCTGTGTTGCGGATTCTTTAGAAATGGCGCGTTTTGGTGCGCGACATGACGCTGACATGATCATTGTTGCAGGCGTACGTTTTATGGGTGAAACAGCAAAAATATTAACCCCCAATAAAACAGTTGTTATGCCAACACTTGAAGCAACCTGCTCGTTAGACATTGGTTGTCCAATTGATGAGTTCTCAGCATTTTGTGATCAGCACCCAGACAGAAAAGTTGTAGTTTATGCAAACACATCAACGGCGGTTAAAGCACGTGCTGATTGGATTGTTACGTCGTCTTGTGCCCTTGAGATTGTTGAGCACTTAGACGAGCAAGGTGAAAAGATTATTTGGGGCCCAGATAAGCACCTAGGCAGCTATATTCAAAAAAATACTGGCGCAGACATGATCATGTGGAATGGCGCATGTATTGTTCACGATGAGTTTAAAACTAAAGCACTTAAAGACATGAAAACGCTGCACCCTGATGCTGGCGTGTTAGTCCACCCCGAATCACCTGCTGAAATTGTTGCACTTGCTGATGCGGTTGGCTCTACAAGCCAGCTTATAAAAGCGGCGCAAACAATGCCTAATAAAAAGTTTATTGTAGCGACTGACCGAGGTATTTTTTATAAAATGCAGCAACTCTGCCCAGAGAAAGAGTTTTTTGCAGCTCCTACGGCTGGTGAAGGCGCTTCATGTAAAAGTTGTGCACATTGCCCGTGGATGGCAATGAATGGCTTAAAAGCGATTGAGGAGGCATTAATAGACCCTCTAGGTAAAGAAGTATTTGTAGATATGGATTTGCGTGAAGGGGCACTTAAGTCACTTAATCGCATGCTAGATTTTACAGCTAACATGGCAAAATAATAAAACGCACGATTAATAAAAAGGTTACTGAAGTTCAGTCCCCTTTTTTTGTGCCTAAAAGAGTTATAGTGATTGAAACTCATCATGTTGATGTAATTGGTATGATTAGTGAGCAGTTAAAAGCCAGATACTAAAAATGCCTTGCACCTGAGTAACCTATTTCATACTATAACGCGCTGTTGCAATGCAACACTGTGGAGGAATGGCTGAGTGGCTGAAGGCGCACGCCTGGAAAGTGTGTTTAGGTTAACCCCTAACGAGGGTTCGAATCCCTCTTCCTCCACCATCATTCTATATTAGGACGCCTTATGGCGTCCTTTTTTGTGCACTAAGTTTGCTGTGTGGCTTGTTGGCTATTCGATGTGCTATTTTTTCGGGCATATTTTACTGCATACATTCGTTCATCAGCTAAGGTAAAGCACGCTTTGTAATCAGTGCATTCATTACTGCTGGCAATACCAAAACTTAATCCTGATTCTGGCCACTTTTGCTGTAGCTGAATATGTACTTTATTGAGTGCTTTAGCCGTGTTGCTTTCGATTACAGCAAGGTTCTCTAGTGAGTCGGCATTACATAAACAGATAAATTCATCCCCACCTGTTCGATAAACATCCCCTAAGTTAGCCAATCCTTTTTTAATCAACTTAGTAACGTTAATAAGTAACTCATCGCCACTGGCATGACCTAATTGGTCGTTTATTGATTTCATACCATCACAATCAATAAATACAATTAAATAAAACGTGCCAATAGTATTTAGCTTTTCTTGTAGTAGTAATCGGTTACCTACTTTTGTGAGCGGGTCAATGCGGGATTGTTCAAGGGCATCAATATAATCGTTTTGCTTTATTTTTAACCATTCAGAAAGTGAAAGTAATATACAAATACAATCTATCGCGAGTGCAATTAAAACCCATAACTCAGCCGAGGCGGTTACGATTAAGTTAAGGTGAGCTAAAATAAACACGACAAGAGAAAGGCTATAAATAATATTACCGGTTAAAAAATACTTTGCTCTAAAATCGTTTAAGCTCAACATTTTAAAGCCGAGCACTAACGTTAGTACCACCCATATTGCTGCTAAAGTGTGTGCTAAATAAAATACCCAATGAAAGGGTAGTACTAGGTTTATAAAGCCACTAATAAAAGCGACATAAGAAAAATACTTTAAAAATTGGCTTATTCGTGTTTTTGCAACCGTATGAAAATTAAATAAGTAATAGGCAAAGGCGCTGGCTGAAGATATCGCAAACGAAAAAATATACATACCAAAATAATGTGAGTTTATGCTTTTAAAGCTGTAAAATACGCCAAAAACCCCAGCCGCAAACGCCCAACCAATTCCGTGTAAGCCAATATAACCTGCACAATATAACGCAACGTTTTGACCTGTTTTTAAATAAAGAATGAATGCCATGCAGGCAAGGGTGAGCATAATGGTGATGGACATTATACTGAGTGAATTTATAAAAAACTGCTGGTATATAAATGTAGGCTCATCTAAAAAGGTTACACTCACTGGTTTCGCGTAATGACGTGCATTTAAATAAAGCCACAGTACGCCTTGAGAATTTGTTTCTAGGTTTAATTGAAACGCTTGTCCATGCATTATAATTGCTGACTGCGACAAACTACCCTGAGAAAAATCAGCAATTAAACGAATTCCCTGTGTATCTTGCCAATAAGCAAAACCACCATCTAGGTAGTTTGCTTGGGGTAATACAACCCAGCGTTCTTCATTCAGAGTCGACAGTGGTATTTTAGCAACAGCGGGTCCACGCATTTCAGATAAAGAAACAAGAGGGCTTTGCTTATTTTGATATGCACTGATTATTTGTTCACCCGAAACAGGTGACTTTATATTAACCTGTTGCCAAATAGCGGGCCCAATTTTTTTAATTTGTTCATCATTAAGCGATTGAGCTAATGTACTAAAAGACAATAGGGTCAACAATATACATAAATATAAACTAAATAATCTAAGCATACTCCCCCTTTAATTTGCTTATGTGCTTATGTAAAAAATACTTTATAAGTATTTATATAACCATTTAATACCCAATATGTCAGTTTTTAAGGTATTTCGGCTTTAGGTATTTTTAATATGTAATGCGTTTATTAGTTTTTGTTTTTCAATAGGTTTTGATACGTACCCATCAAAAAACTGTTCATAAAGTTGCTTTTGTTCAGAGAGTACATTGGCTGTAAGTGCAATAACTGTTTGTGATGCATCTATCCTTTTTATGGCTTTACACGCTTCAAAGCCATCCATTTTTGGCATTTGTATGTCCATGAAAATTATATGAGGTGATACCTTTTTGTATAAATCTATTGCTTCATAACCATTATTAGCAATGACTAATTTAGCACCTGTAGGCTCAAGAAAAGAGCTCACAATTATTTGGTTAATTTTATTATCTTCAGCAATCAAAATAACTTTATTACTTAGATCGGGAAAATCTAAATTTTCAGTATTATCAGTGCTTGGTATTTTGTCAGCTTGTTCTAACGGTAGGTATACATAAAACTGGCTTCCAACACCTTCTTCGCTTGTTACTTTTATGTCACCGTCCATAAGGTTTATTAGCGACTTCGTAATTGGCAATCCAAGCCCTGTTCCACCATATTCACGCGTGGTTGAAGACTCTGCTTGTTCAAATCGCTCAAAGAGCCTGTTTACAACATTTTTTGGAATACCAATACCTGTGTCTGAAACAATAGCGCAAACTTGTTCATCGTCAGTTAGTTTAAACTCAACCGTTACACCTCCTTTGTGTGTAAACTTAATTGCGTTGTATATTATGTTTAAAAACACCTGCCTTATTCTTACAGCATCACCACGCCAGTATTTATGATGAATCGTTGATTTAAATTTTAGATAAATATTCTTTTCTTGGGCAGGTACTAATAAATCAGACTCTAAATGATGAATTAATTCGTCCAGCTCAAACACCTTCTGCTCAAGAGAAAGTTTACCGGCTTCGATTTTAGAAAAATCCAGTATATCGTTAATAATAGTGGTTAATGAGCGAGTAGAGTAGAGTGCTTTTTTTAAGTAGTCTGTTGATTTATCATTCATCGGTTGCTCTTGCAGTAACTGCAGAGTACCTAAAATACCATTCATAGGTGTACGTATTTCATGGCTCATGTTTGCTAAAAATTCAGATTTAGTCTTAGAGCTTTGCTCTGCGAGTTCTTTTGCGTGGGCAAGTGCTTGTTCGTGTTTTATTTGCTGCGTTAAATCAAACGCTATACCTAAAAAACCAACAACTTGAGCCCTGTTATTAAGCAGTGATGTAACACTTAAGCTGACTTGAATATGCCTACCTTTAGAGTCTACATAGGTCCATTGGTTAACATCGGGTTCTGTGGGGGTTGCCTTTACAATCAATGTTTCAAACCCTGGGCTAACTATTTTGTTGAGCTCATAACTAAGTTTTTTTGCTTTGCTTACCAGCTCTGTTTCTAAATGAAATATGCTACAGGTTTTTTTGCCTACGACATCATTTGCTTTGTAGCCCAGTAACTTCTCTGCAGCGGGGTTAAACTCGGTAATTAAACCGTTTATGTCGGTAGCTATAATGGAGTAGCTAGCGCTGTCTAAAATGCTGCGCTGTAACATACTAATATCGGCTATTTGCTGGGTTCGTAGCTTTACATCAGTCTCTAGTTTCAAATTGGCTTGTTCAAGAATATTTTTATGTGCCTGCTCGGCTTCACGTCTTAAATTTTCTTTTTGGGCTTTTCTAAAAAATTGTAACTGTATTGCAAGCACAATTAACATAGCAATTAGCGTTAAAAAAATACCATTTACGAGTGCTTGATATTGATAAGGCAAATGCAGGTTTTCAATAAACGCATGAGAGCCATGTAAAGTTATTTGCCACTGACGGCCGATCACATTAGTAACAGTGGATACTTTAAACTCAGTGTTACTTGTTTTATCGCCGTATGTAAAAAAGGCCACATTAGTTGCATCGTTTAGATCGCTAATGGCTAAGTAGTTTTCATTAATATCAAATAATGAGTTTAAAATATTGTCTATGAGCAAAGGGGAATATGCCCAGCCATGGAGCGCTTCTAGCCGTTCACCTTTAGATGAAGACGTGATCTTACTATTATAAATAGGTAATAGAATCAAAAAACCATGATGAGTTTTTTTATCTGCTTGTACTAACGTAATAGGTGCAGATAATTGAGCAGCATTTGCAAAAACTGCGTTTAATGCTGCACGTTTACGAATAGTTTCTGAGCCAATATCTAATCCTATTGCTTGTTTATTGTTACTTTCAGGAAAAATATATTGGATTACAAAATGATCACTTTTGTTTTCAGACAATGTTTTAAAGTTAAATAGGGTATCGGGGCGTTCGCTTTTTGCTTTAGTTATAAAAGAGGGAAGTTCGCTCTGGGTTACTTTTTTTATGTACCCAACGCCGTTAGCTCCCGGAAATTCTTGTGCGTAATCTCTCGCGTTTGAGTAACGTTTAATTGCGTTGTAGTTTAAGTTTTCAATACCAATACCCTGTATAAACCCTTTTAGGCCAAATAGCCCGTATTGATATAGCTCCATTCTGTTGTTTATGCCCACCGATAGGTTTGTTAGCTCGTT
The DNA here is from genome assembly GCF_005886645.1 of Pseudoalteromonas sp. S408. Lineage (NCBI taxonomy): Bacteria > Pseudomonadati > Pseudomonadota > Gammaproteobacteria > Alteromonadales > Pseudoalteromonadaceae > Pseudoalteromonas > Pseudoalteromonas sp. S408. The sequence continues at coordinate 6,720 of NZ_PNDY01000020.1, forward strand.
GTTTAAAGCCGCTAATACTTTTGTATCTAATGTTTGCTGATGTTGTATTTGTTGGAAGTAGGTGAAAACAACACCCATAGTGAGGATTAAAGCCTGAAGCGAAGTACCCAGTATCACTCCTTTATTAGCTCTAATTTGCAAAGCCATTTATTAATCCTTTTGCATGATATTAGTTGAAGTTATGGGACCTCGTTGTACATTTCAATATAGCATTTAATAGTTAAGTTACAAGTTAAAAACAAACTAAACGCCTTGTTAAATAGTAAGTTGTTCAGTAGTGTAATTGAGTTTTTTAGTGGCAGTAAATATAACTAAGCTGACTTTTTTTAATGATAAAGCATTAAATTTATAGGTTGTATTGTTTTTAGACTATTTTTCGGACTTTATCTGTAATTGTGTTAAAACATTTAAAACCACCTATTTGGGCTAACAACGTGTATACACTCACACAATGGCAAATAAACGGTCAGTTTTTAAATATCAACGGCCAGCAAATTTTTACTAAAATAGCAGGGAGTGCAAATAAACCCGTGCTGCTTTTAATTCATGGGTTTCCAAGTGCTAGCTGGGACTGGGAAGGTATGTGGGATGAACTTACTCAACACTACTTTTTAGTAACACTTGATATGCTGGGTTTTGGGCTTTCGGATAAACCAATAAACGCGACTTATAAAATTACGGAGCAGGCTGATTTATACACGCAATTTTTAAAGCGCTTAAATATTACCGATGTACACATACTCGCCCACGATTATGGTGATACCGTGGCGCAAGAGCTATTAGCAAGACAAGTTGCTACTAAAAGTGAAATACGTATACACAGTGTGTGCTTTTTAAATGGCGGGTTGTTTCCTCAAGCACATAAACCGTTATTTATACAAAAGCTGTTACTTTCAAAGCTGGGCTGGATAGTCCCTAAGCTAATGAGTAAGCAAAAGTTTGCCAAAAATTTAACCTCCATATTTGGTGCAAACACGCCACCCGCACCTGTAGTTATAGATACGCTTTGGGCGCTTTTAAATCACAATAATGGTTTACGTGTTATGCCAAAGCTAATTAATTACATTACACAGCGAAAGCAAAACGAGCAGCGCTGGGTTACTGCAATTATTAATAGCGATATACCGGTTACATTGATTGCAGGTGAGCAAGACCCAATATCAGGGAAACACATGCTCGAACAGTATGAAAAAATAATACCTAATGCCCGCACACAAGGCTTTGCTGAGCTTGGGCACTATCCGCAAGTTGAAGATGCTAAGGCAATCACTCAGGCTTATTTAAATTTTAGAAAGCAGATATAAAAAACGCGGCTACTTTAAAACCGCGTTTATACACCAAACAAGGATGTTATTTAGTATTTTTTCTTTGGTGCTTTTAGCTGTTTTTCAAATTCATCAGGGAATAAAATAGTGCCGTCGTCTTCCTCGGTTGGGAATACTGCAATAAGTAGGTCGTCTTCTTCAAGGCCCGGTGTCCAGCGGCTAAACCAATCAGCGGTCGGAATTGCTTTAGGTGTACAGCCTTCCCACTCACCGGTTGCCCATGCTTGGGCAAATTCCCGCGTTGGCCACACAGGTACACAGTCGTCATCTTCATTGGTAAGCATTACACAGCCGTCGTCGTCATTTAAAATCCATACTTGCTTGTATTGCTGAACGGTTTCAAACATAAACGCGAGACGTTTTTTGGCGCCTAGGCCTAAAATTACGTCGTGTTTGTCGGTTGCATTTTCGCTTGTCATGATGGGCTCACTTTGTTGCTGTCAATTTATATTTATAGCGTACAAGTATATCGAGTTATGTGACACAGTGTTGAAAACTTCACAATTATTTTTGTTATGTAGATCCGTTTTAGAGGTTAGTCAGTATATTTTGAGCAAACATTCAAAATTGATCTTGAATGTTGTCAAAAAGGCCACACTTAGTATGCATACACTTAATCAAGGATTTATAAAATGAACACAGATTTACTTACACCATATCGATTAAACGACACGATTGAACTTAAAAATCGTGTTTTAATGGCACCGCTTACACGTTGTATGGCTGACGAAAATTTAGTGCCAACGCAAGATATGGTTGAGTATTATGCACGCCGCGCAGACACAGGATTAATTATTAGCGAAGCGACAATTATTCGCCCAGACGGGCAAGGTTACCCAACAACGCCAGGCTTGTTTACACGTGAGCAAATTCAAGGTTGGAAAAAAGTGACTGACGCTGTTCATGCAAATGGCGGTAAAATGTTTGCTCAACTGTGGCATGTTGGCCGTGTTGCACATCCACACTTTTTTGATGGTGAAGTACTTGCCCCTTCAGCAATAGGTGTAGAGGGTTCGGTACCCCGTATGCGTGAGCTTACTTACATCACGCCAAAAGCCGCGACAACTGACGATATTAAATCGTTGATAGCAGATTTTGCGAAAGCCGCCGAAAATGCAATAGAAGCTGGGTTTGATGGTGTAGAAATTCATGGGGCAAACGGCTATCTGATTGATCAATTTTTACATTACGAAGCCAATGTACGTGAAGATGAGTATGGCCAAACACCGCAAAACATGGCTAGGTTTGCCCTTGAAGTCACCGATGCAGTTATTGCCGCAGTAGGTAACGAGCGTACAGCATTGCGTGTAACACCTGGCGCTTACTTTAATATGAGCGAAGATAACCGTGACAAAGCGGTTTTTGATTACCTATTACCTGAACTCGAAAAAAGAGAGCTTGCTTACTTGCACGGTGGTATTTTTGATGACAGCACAACATTCGAATCGCTTGAAGGCAAAACAACTTCAGCGTTTTTACGTGCGGGATACAAAGGAACACTGGTAGGCGTGGGTAGCTACAGCTTTGAGTCAGCCAAAGACGCAATTAATGAAGGTAAGTTTGATTTGATTGCTATTGGACGCCCACTAATTGCAAACCCAGATTATATTAGCAAAGTAACTAACGGCGAAGAGTTAGTGCCTTACAGCGACGAGATGCTGGCTGAGCTTAAGTAATTTGTAGTAATTAAATGAAAAAGACACTTAATAGCTTTATTAAGTGTCTTTTTTTTTACATGTTTTCGCCATCGTTCTCTCATATTTGTTTAATCTTTATGTCAATAAAACAAAGCGTTATTGTCATATTTTAAAATCATACTGTGCCCGTTTTCATAATAAACCATTAATAAAATCAAACGGGACAACAATGTACGCTTTAAAGAGTAAATCGATTTTGAGCATGGCCATTGCCATGGCGGTATCAACATCTGCTTATGCTAACGACGACACCACTATTGAAGAAGTTACTGTTGTGGCAAAGCCAACCAGTTACGCTAATAATGTGATTGAACCTGCCATGTTAGAGCAGCAAAGCACGGTTTCAAGTGTTTTGTCGGTTATTGATAATTTGCCAGGCATTAGCATAAACGAAGGTGATGCATTTGGCGGTGACGATTGGTCTACCACCATTACCATGCGTGGTTTTAGTATTGACTCAAACCAGCAACAGTTAGGTATGACAGTCGATGGTATTCCAAATGGCGGCTCTAATTATGGCGGCGGGGCAAAAGCAAATCGCTACCTAGACTCTGAAAACCTTGCAACCGTTGAGGTCGGTCAAGGCACCTCTGATATTAAGTCGGCATCACTTGAAGCGCTAGGCGGTACATTTAACTTTGTAAGTAAAGCGCCAAGCCTTGAAAAAAGCACTACTTTTGCGTACACATCAGGTAGTCACGATGCAACACGATACTATTTAAAACACGAAACGGGTACGCTGTTTAATAACACCCAAGCTTACGTTAGTTACTCACAAACCGATACCAGCCGTTGGATTGGCTCGGGTAGTAATGGTGGTAAAGACAACCAACACGCCGAAGCTAAATTTGTTACCACGTTAAGTGATTTAACCATTACTGGGCGCTTATCATACGATGACGTTAGCGAAACAAATTACAACAGTGTAAGTTTGGCCCAATTTGAGCAAACGCCTGACTGGGATCAACTGACGTGGAATTGGACGGGCGTTCCGCATTTTGACCAAATGTTTGCAGAAGGTTGGGGCACACTTCGCGAAAATACGCTAGCGTATGTAAAGTTTGAATATGCTCTTTCGCCAACATCTTTACTTACTGTTAGCCCTTATTATCATAAAAACTCAGGGCGTGGTGATTGGATCCCACCTTATTTAACAACCCCAGTAGATGAAAACGGTGATCCAACAACTGAGGGCGGCACTAACGCGGGCTCGTATGGTTTTGTAGATAGCGATGGCAATCCACTTGCGCCTAACGAAGGCTGTACCGCTAGTTTAAGTTGGCCGTGGGAGTCGGGACCTGGCCTAAACCCGGCGTGTTACGATGCTGGTGCAACACCGGTTATGTCGTATCGTCATACCCATTACAAAAAAGACCGCCTAGGTGTAACAGCCAATTACCAAGCTACATTTGGTATGCACGACATAGAAGCTGGCTTTTGGTATGAGCAAAGTGACCGCGACGAGTCGCGTGATTGGCACAAAGTGATTAATGCTAGCATTTACCACCATTTTGATAGCACGCCATACTGGACTCAATACAAAAATACGTTTGAGGCAGATACGCTAAAATGGTACGCACAAGATTCAATGGTATTTGGCGATTTAACACTCAACGTGGGTGTAAAAAAATACCTTGTTGATATTGAAAAGTTTGACCATTACCAAAATGCCACAACCGCTAAAGTTAATAGCGACTCTGACGTGCTATTTAGTGGCGGTATTGTGTATCAATTAAATAATTCAACCGAGTTATTTGCCAGTTACAGCGAAAATTTTGCAGCCATAAAAGATGGTGTACTTGAGCGCGACAGCTCAGATTTATCAGCGATTGAACCCGAAACGGCTGAAAATATTGACCTAGGCGTTCGTTACCAAAACGACGCACTTAAACTGACCGCTACAGCCTATTCAATAGAGTTTGATAACCGCATTACCTTTATAGCACCAGGCAGTGACACAGGCGGTATTGACTACACCATTGGTACAAATGGCTCTTACTTAAATGTAGGCGGTATTGAATCACAAGGGTTAGAGCTTTCAGCAAGTTACATGTTAAGCCCTGATTGGAGTTTTTATAGCTCGTATACAAATAATAATTCTGAATACAAAGGGGATGCACCTGGTTTTGAAGCCGGTGAAAAGGTTATTGACTCTGTAGATGACTTATTTGTGCTTTCAACCGATTACTACAGTGGCGATTTCCGCTTTGGTTTGTCAGCTAAATACACCGGTGAGCGTGGCGACGTAGATAGCTACACTGTGCTTGATTTAAATGCGGGTTACGCAGCACAAGTTGATGCGGGTCCATTTAAAGCCATTGATATTGCTTTTGTTGTTTATAACGTGACCGACGAAAGCTATTTAGCTGGCGGTACAGGCAACGGCACTACTTACTTTATTGGTGCACCACGCACGGCGGCGGTTACCTTTACCGCAACATTTTAAATAATCAATAACGTTAATATTAGCCCATCACATTGATGGGCTTTTTATTAAACGCAAGGTGAGAAAAACATGCAAACAATATTGAAAGTAATTGCAGCGAGCTTTATTTTACTTGCCAACGCTGTGTGCGCGAGTGACACAAACGTTGTTCTTGTGACCCTTGATGGCGTGCGCTGGCAAGAGGTATTTAGTGGTGCTGATAAAAACCTTATTACCAATAAAGACTTTGTTAAGCAGCCGAGCCAACTACACGATGAATTTTGGGATGAAAACCCTCAAAAACGTCAGCAATTATTAATGCCTTTTTTAACGCAAACGATTGCAAAAGACGGTGTTATTATTGGCGATAGAAAAAAGGGTTCTACAATGTCGGTAAGCAATCCGTGGTATTTTTCGTACCCCGGTTATAACGAAATTTTAAGCGGCGAAGTAGATGTAAACATAAACAGCAACGATAAAGTTTATAACCCTAATAAAACCATTTTAGAGCGTTTAAACACACACCCTGAATTTAAAAACAGCACCGCGTTGTTTGGTAGTTGGGATGTGTTTCCATACATTGTAAATACCCAGCGCAGTAACGTTTATGTAAACGCAGGCTTTATGCCGATTGAAAACAATTTATTTGATAACGCCCCACTTTTAAATGCACTGCAAAAAGAGATCCCCAGCCCGTGGGTCAATGTACGATTAGACAGTTTTACCTACCGCTTTGCTAAAGCCTACATGTTGGCCAAACAACCCAAGTTGCTGGTAATAAGCTTAGGTGAAACAGATGATTTTGCCCACGATGGTCACTACGACGCCTACTTAAAATCAGCCAAACAAAGCGATGCATTTTTAAAAGACTTATGGCAAACCATTCAAAGTACCCCAGGTTATAAAAATAAAACGACGCTTATTATCACAACCGATCACGGCCGCGGTAGTAATGCAAACGATTGGCAACATCATAGTTCTAAACAGGCATTAGCTAAATCAGCGCAGGGTAATAAAGCATTTCCAGAAGGGATTATTGGTTCAGAGCATATTTGGCTTGGCGCTATTGGCCCTGCAATTAATGGAAATGGCTTAATAAAAATTAACAATGTTAAACAGGCGCAAATAGCTGCTACGGTGCTTGAGGCACTTGGGCTACAACCTTACAAAATAAACCCGAATATGGCACCCGCTATTAAAGAGATCTTAAAATGAAAATGCGATTAAAACCTGTTTTATATTCAACACTTGCGTTAGTTATAAGCTCAAGTACGATGGCTGCGCCATCAAAAATATTGTTTGGCTCGTGCGGGCATCAAGATAAAGACATTCCAATATTCGACACTATAAATAAAGAGCAGGGCGATTTATTTATATTTTTAGGCGACAATATCTACGGCGATACCAACGACATGTCTGTACTTGCCAATAAATATCAAAAATTAGGCGCAAAATCCGGCTTTAAAACCCTAAAAGAAAATACACCCATCATTGCAATGTGGGACGATCACGACTTTGGTCAAAACGATGCCGGAAAAGAATACCCGCATAAAGAGCAATCGCGCCAAATTATGCTCGACTTTTGGGAAGAGCCCGCCAGCTCTGAGCGAAGAACACGTTCAGACGGTATTTACACCTCGTATACGTATGGGGAAGGCGATCAAACTGTACAGGTGATCATGCCTGATTTACGCTGGAACCGTGACACACTTAATCACGTAAGCGAGCTTGAGTATTACACCAAGCGTAAGTTAAATAACCAAGGCCCTTATAGCCCAACCGAGGTTAAAGGGGCATCTATGCTAGGTGAGGCGCAGTGGCAATGGCTCGAGACTGAGCTTAAAAAGCCAGCCGCAATTAAGCTTATTGCATCAAGCCTCCAATTATTGCCTGACTTTACTGGCTGGGAATCATGGGCTAATTTTCCAGAGGATCGCAATAGGTTATTTGCGCTAATAAAAAAACATAAGGTCAATGGGGTGGTGATCATTAGTGGCGACACGCATTGGGGCGAAATATCTAAATACGATCAAAACCTAGATTACCCGCTTATTGAAATGACCAGCTCAGGCTTAACAGAAAAATGGAAAGACGTTAGCCCAAATAAACACCGTGTAGGCGACTTCACTCATAACGTAAACTATGGCGATTTAAGCATAGACTGGGAGCAAGCCGACCCGGCTATTTCACTAAAACTTAAAGGCATAGACGGCAAAGTCATTATGCAAAGTAACTTTGGCCTCTCAAGTATTAGCCCTTATAAATAACAGCGCTATAAAATAACAAACGCACAGTGATTAAAAAGTGATTAAAGTAAGTTCTGTGCGTTTATTTTTTGTTTAACTACACGCTAACTTGCTGTTTTATTGACGCCATTTCTCCCTTATTGCTACCCCTATAATTGAAAATATCTTACACTGGTTTTACTTCAAGTAAGGACCGTGTCGTATGCTCAATATTATTCAATCAAACCGTATGGAAGCCCTGCAAGCACAGTTTCATCAACTGTTAAAAGTAAGCCCATTGCAAAGCCCGTTCGACAAAGAAGTGGTGCTGGTGCAATCGCCGGGTATGTCGCAGTGGTTAAAAATTGGCTTGAGCGAACATTTAGGGATAGCAGCGCAGGTTGATTTTCCATTGCCATCTAGTTTTATTTGGCAACTTTACCAGCAACTACTGCCTAATGTGCCTAAAGAGTCGGCTTTTAATAAGCCAAACCTTGCTTGGAAATTGTTTTCAATTTTGCCTACTTGTATTGACGAGCCGTTGTATTTACCTCTAAAAACCTATTTAGAGGGCGATATTGATGGCCAAAAAACCTTTGCTCTATGCGAAAAAATAGCCGATGTGTACGACCAATACTTAATGTACCGCCCACACTGGATAGCCACGTGGGATAGTGGCCGTGATGAACTTGATGATGTAGATATAACGATTGCGCCTTGGCAACCCGATTTATGGCGTCGTATAGTCAAATTAAGCAAGCAGCTGGGGCAAAGCCAATTTCACCGTGCCAATATGCAAGGGCAGTTACTCAGTGCACTTGAGAGCATGGATAGCAGCTTATTACCAAAACGCATTAGCTTATTTGGTATATCGGCCATTGCTAATTCTCAGCTTGATGTGTTTGAAGCATTGAGCAAAAAAACAGAGGTGTTTTTATTCTTTTTTAACCCGAGTGAACATTACTGGGGCGACATAATTGACGAAAAAACAGCGGCAAAAATAAATGCTAAATATGCCAAAATGCCGCTTATAGAAGCTCAGCAAAAAAAGCAAACTAACCCAGATGAAGACTATTACTTTATAGGTAACCCACTTTTATCGTCGTGGGGGAAATTAGGTCGCGATTACTTTGAGCAATTAGTACAACTAGATGCCCGCTGGATTGATGGTTTTATCGATGCGTTTGATAATACATTGCTTGGGCAAGTGCAAAGCGAAATTTATCAACTTGCGTTTAAAGGGGAATCGCTTACCGATAACAAAGAGTGGTTTATAAAAGATGAAGGTAAATTACCAGTAAGTGCGAACGATACCAGTATTACCCTTAGCGATTGCCACACACCGCTTCGAGAAGTTGAGCGATTACACGACTATCTACTTAATTTATTTAACCAAGACCCGGCGCTTACTCCCAAAGACATTATTGTAATGATGCCTGATGTAGGCACATACAGTCCTTATATCGAGGCGGTATTTGGTGGCGCACAGGGCAGCCGATACATTCCCTTCGCATTAGCGGATTTAGCAATAGAACAAGAAAAACCCGTGCTAAGCTCATTTGCAAGCTTAGCTAACTTACCGTTCTCGCGCTTTGGCGTATCAGATATTTTAGATTTACTGCAAGTCACCCAAATAGCCGAAAAGTTTGGTTTAGAAGCCCATGAGTACGAGCAAATACAATATTGGCTTGAGCGCGTAGGTGTTAAATGGGGCATAAACGGCGAACATAAACACAGTTTTGATTTACCCGCCATTGAGCTAAATACGTGGCAGCATGGTTTAAACCGTTTATTACTGGGTATTGCCATGCGAGACGAACAGTGCCCATTTAATGGTATATACAGCGCCGATGAAGTAGAGGGAATGGCACTTGATACGCTTAATAAGCTGGTAGATTTTATTGATGTACTACAAAACTTTAAAGCCAAGCTTACCCCTGACGATACCCTTACTAATAAAGCGCACATTTTAAGTGAGCTGCTAGGTGCTGTTTATGAAAGTGAAAGCGACGATAGTTGGGATTTACTCGTGCTGCAAAAAGTGCTTGAAGATATTCAAAAGCATCACGATAACGGCGACTACAATCAAGCGGTGTCGCAGCGTATAGTTAGCTATTTAATAAAACAAGGTATACAAGAAAAAGGCGTAGGCCAGCGATTTTTGGTCGGGCAAGTCAACTTTTGTACCCTAATGCCTATGCGCGCTGTACCGTTTAAAGTGGTGTGTATGCTAGGTTTAAACGACGCTGATTACCCACGTAACGTGCAACCTATTGGTTTTGATTTAGTGCCGCATTCAAAAAAGCAAAAAGGTGACCGATCACGAAAATTAGATGACCGCTACCTGTTTTTAGAAGCGCTACTCAGTGCCCGCGATAATCTTTATATGAGCTATATTGGTCGCTCGTGCTTTGATAACCAACCCCGAATGCCATCAACCTTGGTGAGCGAATTATTAGAATACATAGGGCGTAGCTTTACGCTAAGTGATGATTCAACTAAAACCTTGCCTGCATGTTTAATTAGCCAGCAACACTTGCAGCCGTTTAACAGTCACTACTACCAAGCTGACGAAAGTAAAAATAAACTGCTCAGTAATCATAGTTATAACCCAATTTGGCTGCCAAATGAGCCTGTTTTACCAGAACCCGTTACCGCACTTGATGTAAACGCCCCTGAGCAGCTAGAGCTTGATGTGTTTATACGCAGTATTTGCAACGCACAAGAGAGCTTTTACAGTCAAACCTTGGGTTTACGCTTGCCGCAATTTAACGAAGTGGCAAAAGATGAAGAACCATTTAGCCTAGATGCATTAAGCCGATACTTTTACTTAGATGAAATTTTAGAAGCCAACATAAATAATACCCCAATTAGTACTGAACAAATTTTACAGCGTGGGGCTTTACCGCAAGCAAATGTGGGCAGCTTAATTTTACAAGGTATGGAACATCGTATTGACGCACTTGCCGGGCAAGTAAAAGAGCAAATAAAAGCGGGTAAAAGTGAACCTGTTGAAGTGTCGTTTAATATTGAGGGTACACAAATTCAAGGCTGGCTTAACCATATTTTTATGCACAAGCAGGTGTTTTATCGTAGCGCGAGTATTAAAGCCAAAGACATGATTAAAGGCTTTATCTATCACCTTGTGGCACAAAGTTTGGGGTATGAGCTGGAAACGTTATTACTGGGGCTTGATAAACAAATTAGTTTTGCACCCATGAGCAAAGCCGATGCTGATTTAATTTTGGCTGATTGGTTTGAATTATACAAAGCTTTGCGAAAAGAGCCCGTGGCATTTTATCCAGTAAGTGGTTACGAATACATAAAAAGTGGCGGCGACATGGCAAAAGCTATGAACAAATTTAGCCCGCAATACATAGGCCGAGGTGAAGGTGAAAACCCCTACATTCGCTTAACAGTGCAATCGCTTAACGACTGCCAAGACGAATTTATTAGCTGGAGCGAAAAACTACTCGCGCCGTTATTTGAGCATGCTAAGGAGAGCGACCATGCAAGCGCTTAATCCACTCACTATGCCACTTAAAGGGCAAAGTTTAATTGAAGCCAGTGCTGGCACCGGTAAAACGTATACCATTACCGGGTTATATTTACGCTATTTACTTGGTATGCAAATACCGGGTGAGCTCAATCTTCCTCTGAGCGTGGAACAAATTTTGGTGGTGACATTTACCGACGCCGCCACTCAAGAAATTAAAGATCGCGTGCGTAGCCGAATTATTGCGGCGCGCGATGCATTACTTGGCCAAGACCCAAACGATGAGTTAATAGAAGGCGTAATAGCCGCAGTAGATGACAAACACCGTGCGTTTGATTTACTCGATGCCGCTGCAAAATCGATGGACGAAGCGGCCATATTTACCATTCATGGCTTTTGTCAGCGAATGTTAAAACAACATGCTTTTGAGTCAGGTGTTGCATTTAATTTAGAATTTATTGTAGATGAGCGCGACATACTGCTCGAAACGATTAAAGATTTTTGGCGCGCATTTGTATACCCACTTAGCAAAGATAAAACTAACGCCATATTAGAGGTATTTGCAGCACCAGAGTCTTTATTTTCGCAGGTGGCAAGTATTTTAAATAAAGCCAATGCGACCGTTACACCGCAAATTAAGCTAGACGATGTATGGCAAGCTCGTGATGAATACCTCGACCTTGTTCCACAGTTTAAAAAAGATTGCCAAGAATGTGCATTTACCGATGCCATTAAAAGCTCTGGCTTAAATGGCGCTAAAACGCCAGCTCGCAAAGCAAGCCTTGCAGCGCTTGATGCATTTTGTGCAAACGATGAGGTGTTTTTTGAATTTGGCACCAATAAGTATTCGTTTGAAATTTGGAGTAATGAAAACTTAAGTGATGCGGGTAATTACAAAAAAAATCAGCCCTTGTTCACGCATCCTCTATTGAGTCAGTTTGATAAATTATCAGCGCTTAACAACACTATGAACCAAGGTTTAAAAATAGCTTTAGTACAAGAAGCCGCACGCTGGGTAAAAGCTGCCATTGTTAAGCGCAAGCAAGAGCAAAGTGTAATAACGCCTGACGACTTGCTCACTAATTTATACACTGCGCTCAATAATGAACAAGGTGATGTACTTGCGCAAAAAATTGCGCAGTTGTTTCCGGTTTCAATGATAGATGAGTTTCAAGATACCGATCCGATTCAGTATGGTATTTTTAGTAAAATTTATGGCCAAGCCAATACCACACTTGCCATGATAGGCGACCCTAAACAAGCTATTTATGGTTTTAGGGGCGCAGATATATTCACCTATATAGGTGCAAAAGAGGCGGTAGACGAGCCACAACAATTTACATTGGGCACTAATTTTCGCTCAAGCAGCGATATAGTAAACAGCGTAAATAGCCTTTTTAGTAAACACGACAACAGCTTTATTTATAACGACGCCATACCATTTAATAAAGTAAATGCTAAAGGTAAAAAAGCGGAAGACTCTTTTTTAATTGATGGTAAACCAGCCACTGCCTTTGAATTTAACGTGTTTGTAGATGAAGCCGCAGATGAAAAAAATAAGCCTACCAGCAAAGGGGTCGGCCAAGCACACTTAGCCACCTATTTTGCCAATAAAATAGTGACCCTACTTGAACACGCTAAGCAAGGCAAAGCGTGCATTGGCAACACACCAATCAGTGCGGCAGACATCTGTATTTTGGTACGAGATCGCGTTGAAGCGCAAATAATGAAAAAGGCACTGAGCGAGGCTAAAATTGCTAGTGTTTACTTATCGCGAGACAGCGTATTTACCCAAGAGTTAAGTCATCATTTACTTAATTTTTTAACGGCATTACATGGTCAATATGACGAGTCACTGCTTCGTGGTGTGCTTGCAGGACCGTTATTTTGTTTAAGCTATAACGATATATATTTGCTTGCCGATAACGAGAACGCTTGGCAAGAACACCTAAACTTTTTTGCCCAACTTAGCCATATTTGGCATAAACAAGGGGCAATGGCCATGCTTGAGCGATTGCTAAGCCATAATCAGCTTAGTGCTAAATGGCAAGGCTTAGGCTATAACGTGGAGCGATGGCTTACCGACTTTAGGCACCTTGGTGAAATATTGCAGCAAAAACAAATTGAGCTTGAAGGTACATTGCGTTTACTGCGCTGGTTTGCGCAAAAGGTAAGCCAACAAGATGGCGAAACCGTGCAAGTACGTTTAGAAAGTGATGCCAACTTAGTCAAAATTGTGACGATGCACGCCTCAAAAGGGCTCGAATATCCATTGGTATTTATGCCCTTTGCCAGTGGCTATCGAGAAACTAAAGAAGCGCTGTATCATAAAAATGGCAAACTCATTTATGATTTGAGCAAGGATGAAGACGCACTCCAACAGGCTGAAAAAGAGCGCCTTGCAGAAGACTTACGTTTATTGTATGTGGCACTTACCAGGGCTGTGCACTTTTGTGCCTTGGGTGTTTATAACATAGGGCAGGGGCAGAGTAGCCGCTTAGCGATTCAAAGTAGTGCATTAGGGCACGTATTATTTTCGGGGATAGAGGTGACCAGTAGTCAGATATGGCGCACCCATTTAATTGATTTTTGTAAAGCGCATTCAGCCATGGCTTACCATCAATTTACCTCTGAAGATTTACAATCTCAGGGGGCTTTGCAATTTATTAATACCAAGGCAGCCCAGCAAACATTGAGTGTAAATAATAGTAAGGCTCACATTGAACGCGATTGGCGTGCAACCAGTTTCAGTGCTTTGAGTTTTAAAAAGCACAGCGACCAATTAGCGCCAGGGCGAAGCGATGAAGATCACGAAAAAGACGAATTTGCCGTGCAACAAGACGAACTCCCATCACCTTTCAGTTTTCCAAAAGGGGCAAAGCCAGGCAGTTGTTTGCACGAGATTTTAGAGCAAATAGATTTCACAAGCCCAGTTGTGCACCCAACTAACAGCGAGCAAAATTTATCCCAAGTGATAAAACGTGCCTTTGAAAAATACCATATTAGCGACACATGGCAGCCGATTGCCCAGCAGTGGATATTAGATGTACTCAATTGCCCATTAAATACTCAAAATAACTTGAGTTTAAGTACACTAGCGCCGAGTGATTGCTTGGTCGAAATGGAGTTTAATTTACCGCTGACGAGTTTAAGTGCCCCCAAACTTAACGAAGTGCTCATTAAGCACTTTGGTTTTGTGCAAAGTAAGCTGGATTTTTCTCATGTTAAAGGGCTTTTAAAAGGCTTTGTGGATTTAATATTTTGCCACCAAGGTAAATATTACATTTTAGATTATAAATCTAATTACTTAGGTAACACGCCTAAAGATTATGAACCCGAACAGCTAGAGCAAGCCATGAGCAGCCATCAATACCATTTACAGTATTTAATATATACCGTAGCGCTGCATAGACTATTAAAACAACGTATTAGTGACTACTCAATTGAACGCCACTTAGGAGGCGTGTACTACACCTTTTTGCGAGGCATGCCAGCTGGGCAAGGTGTCTTCTTTAATAAATTGACGTTAGAGCAAGTAACTATTTTAGATGGCTTATTTAGCCAAGGAGCCATGCTATGAGCGAGTTAAATCAGCAGCCGGGTTTATTTGACGCGCTAGATGATGAAGTTGAACAAACGTCTTCATCTTATGAGCAAAATACAGTGTCTAATAGTGTGGTTACTGAACTGCCATTGCTGGATTTTTTACTGGCTGAAAATCGAATACGAGTCGTTGACGTAAAACTTGCGCAACTACTCTCAAATACTCATGAAACAACCCATAATGAGCTGTTTTATATTGTTTTATTGTTATGTATAGCCCAGCAAAGCCAACATAGTTGCTTAACATTAAACACCATAGATTGGGCTAATCCGTTTAATTTGCGCCAAAGCGACTTTAATAAAATTGAAGGGAATATTCCCGATATATTTAGCCCATTTGCACAAGGGTTTGACCAACAAGCTGCCTTTACCTACTTGCAAAACCATCAAAGCGTCGGGGATGCCAAGCCACTACAATTATTTGACCAACGCCTTTATTTTTCGCGTCTTGCTGCCTATGAGCAAATACTTGCAGAGCGTTTGTTAGCAATGAGTGAGCGACCGCTTAATGTTGATAACCAAACTCTTGCAACCCTATTGCAGCATTATTTTGAAGCGCAATCAGAGGCAGGCATTGACTGGCAAAAAGTGGCGTGCGCCATTGCAGCAACTAAAGGGTTTAGTGTAATAACCGGTGGGCCAGGCACAGGAAAAACAACCACGGTAACTAAGTTGCTGGCTATATTGCAATCGCTTTATAAGTCGGCGCCATTAAGCATAAAGCTGGTGGCCCCAACAGGTAAAGCCGCGGCAAGGCTAAGTGAGTCCATTTTAGGGGCTAAAAACCAGTTAACGAGTATACCTGATGATATTAAAGCGCTAATTCCTGATACCGCGCAAACTATTCATCGTTTATTGGGGGTAAAACCGTTTACGAATAAATTTAGACACAGCCAAGGCAACCCACTGCATTTAGATGTGTTGATTATTGATGAAGCAAGCATGGTGGATTTATCACTAATGGCGAAATTAATAGAGGCCTTGCCTGCGCATGCTCGATTAATATTGCTCGGTGACAAAGACCAACTTGCTTCAGTTGATACTGGCAGCGTAATGAGTGATATATGCCAAGGACTGACCCTTGGGAGCACACCAAGCTATTCAAACCAACGATGTAAGGAATTAAATGCGCTTTGTTTTAATAACCAGCCAACATTAACACCGCAGGAAAATAGCCCATTCAAACTAGCCGATTGCATTGCATTTTTACAACGCAGTTACCGCTTTGACGCTAAAAGTGGCATAGGCCAATTGGCATTAGCAGTAAACACGAACAATAGTGGTTTATTAAATTATGTAGAGCAAGAGAGTGTTGAAGGACGCTTTAATGATGTTATTTTGGATTACGACTTTATAGGTAAACCAATAGAGAACCTAGTAAATCGAGCGGCTAAACATTATGCACACTATTTAAATTTAATTGCCCAAGGTGAGAGTGTAGCTAAAGTGCATGCTGCGTTTGCAGGGTATCAATTACTGGCCGCAGTAAAAGAGGGCGACTACGGCGTTAATAGTTTGAATCAACGCATTGAACGTACCCTGCAGCAACAAGGGTTGATAAATGTAAACCCAAATCAGCGTCATTATAATGGTATGCCTATAATGGTGAGCCAAAACGATTACCAATTAAAGCTTTTTAATGGCGATATTGGTATTTTAATGAATGATGAAGCTGGGCAGCTTAAGGCTATATTTATTGACGAGCAGGGCAGCACACGTGCATTTTCACCGGCGCGTTTACCCGCCCACGATAAAGTATTTGCAATGACCATACATAAATCACAAGGGTCAGAATTTAGCTATACCGCGATGGTTTTACCACCACTGCAGCAAGCAAGTGTTGGAGTTAATCGCCAGCTTGTTTATACCGGTATTACCCGTGCTAAGCACACGTTTGAGCTAGTTGCCGACAAAAAAGTGTTGCAATTGGCAATGAACAAAACCGTATCGCGTTCATCCGGTTTATATGAGCGATTACAAGTGAAATAACATTATGAAAACCCCTTTTACAATAAACCGTATAACCACTAATTTAGGTATATTTAAAGTCAAAGGGGTGTGGTGTTCTAAATACAAAACCATAGGTAGCGAAGATATAACTTCACTGCAAGTAATGGGAACAGACGGTTGGGTGTGCTTAAATCATAAATCTAAAGACTGCGCCCAGTGCATTGATAAATTATTGCCGGAGTTATTGCTGCAATTAAAAATATGAAAAATAAGAGTAAACAACCATTTTTATAAAAATAGTCGAGTTCAAAGTTTGACTTATAAGTAGGCTATATTAAAGTAATATATATTCAAAAATTTATGTTTAACATGTATTTTTGCCATTCTAAAGTGTTGGTTTTGATGACATTTAAAACATACTCTTAAGCTTTAAAGTAACAGTTAACTGTTACTTTGTACTAAATTAGCTCCTAAATTTATAAATTTTATATCACGCATATTGGTAAGGATATTAATGTTTTTTTCTAATAGTAAACAAAACGAAATAGCATCATTAAAAGCGGAGCTTTATCCCCTGCAACAAGTATGGGAAGGCCTTAATCGTGAAATGCTGGTGATTAATATCCTTTATGATGGGCGAATTTCCCACGCTAATGAACAGCTATTAAAAATGTTGGGTTATCGAGAAAATCATATTATTAATACACCAATTGTAGATATTATTTCTGAGCACTCTCAACATTCTGAAGAATATAAAAGCCTACAAAAAGCAATTAAAAAAGAGGGCCATTGGGGCGGTGCATTACAATTTATTCGCCAAGATGGCCAAGTTGAATGGTTGCGCTTAATTGTTCATCCTGTAAAAGGAGAGCAAGATCAGCTTTTGTATTTTTCTATTTTTTGTACCGTATTAACCAAAACAATTACTGCATCTCGTGAGCAAAGTGACACAATTAAAGCAATTTATCGTTCTATGGCGGTTATTGAATTTGATTTAGAAGGGCATGCTTTAAAAGCTAATCAGCAATTTTTAGACGCTATGAGCTATAAAGAAAAAGAAATTTTGGGTCAGCATCACCGAATTTTTTGTGAGCGCGAAGAGGCTGAATCTCCAGAGTACCAAACGTTTTGGCAAAAACTTAGGCAGGGTCAGTTTATTGCGTCTCGATTTAAGCGAGTAGATAAGCACGGCAATGTTGTATGGTTAGAGGCATCTTACAATCCTATTTCTAACGATGCTGGAAAACTATATAAAGTAATGAAATTTGCCACGGTGATTACAGAGCAAGTAAATCGAGAAATTGCAATTTCGCAAGCAGCAGAAATTGCCTACAGCACGTCAACCCAAACAGATAAAAAAGCAGAGCAAGGCGCTGAAGTAGTTAAAGACACTGTGGCAGTAATGACAGAGCTTGCAATTAATATGGAACAAGCGGCAAGTGAAATTTCGGCATTAGATCAACAATCTCAGCAAATAGCGAGCATAGTTCAAAGCATTAGCAGCATTGCAGAGCAAACTAATTTGCTCGCATTAAATGCAGCCATTGAAGCGGCTCGTGCTGGTGAGCAAGGTCGGGGGTTTGCCGTTGTAGCAGACGAAGTTCGTTTACTCGCATCACGCACGTCTAAAGCAACAGAAGAAATTGTAGAAGTTGTACAGCGTAACCAATCTCAAACTCAAAACACAGTAGATGTGATTGAAAAAGGTAAAGAAAAAGCAGAGCAAGGCTTAGCTTTATCTAAAGAGTCTGGACATGTAATGACTGAAATTCAAAATGGTGCTCAAGAAGTTGTAAATGCTATAGGGCAATTTACAAGCGAGCTTAAAGGTCAATAATTGTTATAACATCAATCTATGTGTACCAAACTTAAAATCTTTTAGGTTTGGTACCGTATATTTTTAGCGCCTCATCAATATTTAATATTACAAACCTCCCATAATAATCCTAAATATAACAATTCTTACTATATTGATTTAATTGGATTAAATTTATATTTATTACAAATGATAATAATTTGTTGCATTTTTGTACTTTGTTCCTAATACTGGTCATTGTCTGGACTGATGAGTTACACACATTGCTTAGCTAAGCACTTTATACCAATTCGCTTAATTAAGTGATCTAGTTTGAGGGTGAAAAAACATGTTGATAGCCAGCAAAAAATTCGCTATTTGGTTGCTCTAATTAAGAATTTTTTAACGTCGTTAACGTGAGATATAAGCCTTACATATGCGTAATTATTTCTGTTCAGCACAAAAAAATAATGACAATGAATACCTTAACTAAAAATATTAAACACACACATTAAGGAATTTTATGAACAACACACACACACACAAATGGCTGAAGCCACAACATATACTAGGCGCATGCCTTGCTATGGTAATAAGCTTTTCAGCTGCGAGTAAAGATCACAAAATAATATTAATCCATGGCTTGCAGGTTTCTCAAATAACCAATAAATCAGGTAGCGACGTTGTAAACGATGGCGAAACATATTGGCAGTCCTATTGGAATAACCGAGCAGATGAGCGAATTGATTGGCCTGCCTACGAGCGTGTTGAAGGTAAAATAGCAACAGATTGGGTTTGGCCTAAATTAAAGCAATTATCGCGCTCAAACTTATGTGCTGATGGTTGTGTATTAGTGACACACTCAACGGGGGATTTAATTGCACGCCATATTATTGATAACCAAGCAAACTGGTTAGAAAACGCAGGGCTTACTCCACTTAATATTGTTGCTACATTTGATTTAGCTGGTGCTGGTGGCGGTAGTGAACTTGCTGATGTTGCTGTAAGCGCACTAACCGGTGCCTCATGGAATTTTGCTATAGATGCAGCACTTAGATGGTGGCTAGGAAGCGATGTTACTGAAGCGGTTGGCGTGTTACATGATTTAAAAGTAAATAATGCGCGTAAAATTTCTCCATTTCCAGATGCGCGTACACCTCGTTTACGTTTTGTTGCTGACGGTAATGAATTCTTAGGTATCACAGGCGCATTTTTAAAAGGTAATGACGATTCGGTTGTTGCGTCGCACTCATCATGCGGTGCAAGCTCAGCGCGTTCATTTGGTAGCTGTAGTAGCAGTATTGATACTGATGGTCGATTAAAATCACAAAGCGATGCTGTAAATAGTTTTATGCCTAATCATTATCCTATGATGATGAGCGACAGCTACAGCCATAACGAAATTCATAATGCTCAGCGTAAAGGTAATGTAACCATTGCTATGAATAATATAAATGTTGATGGGCAAAATGTTGGTTTTAATACATTTGATCAGACAACGGGTACGTGGTTTTGGAAAAAGAACTATCGCTATATTAAAAACTCAAATACAACGAGTGCTTCTGCATTAATTTATAATGTGATCCCATAAACGTTGAATGTGCAGCTTTTTTAAGCTGCACTTTTTATAAGGATTGAAGTATAAATGATAAAAAAAATCTTCGTTGTCATTTCAATAATGGCTGTATTTGCTTTACTAGTATGGCCCTCTCAAGAAGAGGTAGAGGCTGAGGTTTCTGTTGTTAAGGTAAAACAGCCTGCCACCGTTGAGCATAAATCAAACTTACAAAAAAGCACTGCAAATTTGCCCGGTAAATCACCACAGAAGCATAAAGTAACAACCGATTATAATAGCAACTTAGCAAAAGCCGCTGAGCAGATTGCAATTCAATATGAAAGTGCACTTAAATACCCACCGTATTCACAACCCTTATCTGAATTTGATGAAGACCGTTTAAAACCTAATCAATTTTATCCTGTTGAAAGCCCAATAGATGACAAAGGAAATGCAGTTACAATCAGCCTGAGTAAATATAGGTTTGTTTACCCAGAAGAAATTACATTAAAAGTCAGCGCAGGGGGCCTTAAAAATGTGATTGTAGAGCTTGCCAATACAGATACAAAAGAGATAGTAACAACTTATAAAAGTAACGCGCGAGAGGGCGAAGCCAATGTTATTTTTAAAGCAGAGGAAGACTACCCGCGAAATTTACAAATATTTGTTGAAGCTAATGTTGATGGGAAACAAATCCCCGTGGTGGCGCAAATCCAATATATGCCTCCAAGTGCTACACTTCTTGGCTTTGAATCGGCATATCCACAAAATGAAAACATGCTTATACCCGCCAATTTAAAAGTAGCTAAAAAAGGCTTGTATCGTCTTCGGGCAAATCTGTTTAGTGGCGACACACCACTTGCGCATTTGGTGAGTAAACAACGTTTAAGTAAAGGAAGCCAAACTATTGATTTAAAAGCGCACTGGTCAATTTTGCCACAAGGTATGGCTGATATGCGATTGAGTGGATTTGTAATTGAAAGAATGTCCCCCAGTCCTGGTGAGCGAAACAGTTTTGGTAACAGTGAAGTTAGTCATTTTGATATAAATGACTTTCCTTATGACAGTTTACAACAGCTGCCGTACCAACCTAATGAACAAGAAAAATTAAGCTTGGAGTTTTTACAAGGATTAGCCGAGGGTTAAACTGGTTTTGGGTTTGCTATACAGCAAACCCAAAAATACAACGTAGTTAACTTAAGTTGATTGTAACAACACCCGAATTTTCGTCGTCTGCATCGCTGTTGACCGGTACTTTAGGAATATCTGGCTTGTCGAGTGCAATATCACCGCCGTCAATAACGTCACCCGTTTTTAGGTTTTCAAAGTCAAATAATTGAGCATCGGCTAAGTGAGAAGGCACTACATTTTGCATTGCTGTAAAAATACTTTCTATGCGACCCGGATGATCTTTATTCCATTGCGCCAACATATTTTTTGTATGTTTACGTTGCAGGTTCTCCTGAGAACCACACAAGTTACACGGAATAATTGGGTAGCCTTGAGTAAATGCATATTTACTAATATCAGCTTCTTTACAGTATGCAAGCGGGCGAATAACCATATGCTCACCGTTGTCGCTCATTAATTTAGCTGGCATACTTTTTAGTTTTCCACCATAAAACATGTTTAAAAACAGTGTTTCAATCATATCGTCTCGGTGATGGCCAAGGGCTATTTTAGTTGCGCCAAGTTCTTTAGCTGTGCGGTATAAAATACCACGGCGTAAGCGAGAACACAGCGAACAGGTGGTTTTACCTTCAGGAATTATATCGGTGACAATGCTGTAGGTATCTTCTTCTACAATTTTGTACTCTACATCGAGTTTATCTAGGTACTCGGGCAAAACATGTTCAGGGAAACCGGGCTGTTTTTGGTCGAGGTTAACAACCACAAGATCAAATTTAATCGGTGCAACACGTTTAAGGTGCTGCAGCATTTCAAGCATTGTATAGCTATCTTTACCACCCGAGAGGCAAACCATAATGCGGTCACCTTCTTCAATCATGTTAAAGTCCATAACGGCTTGACCAGTTAAACGGCGTAAACGCTTTTGTAACTTATTAAAGTTATATTGAGCTTTGGCTTGAGCTGAGTTAGACACTACGCCCCCTTAGTAAACAATGCGGCAAAATACTTGCTAGAAATAAAGGGGCGTATTATATGTTATTAGCATATCTGGAGCTACAGCAAAATTTATTAATCTTTTGCTAGTGGGCTTACATAGCCATCTGGTTTTAGTGCTAATACATCGCAGTCTAGGCTATCTATTACATGCTCTGCAGTATTGCCTACCAATGCGGCGCTTAATCCTGTACGGCCTACGGTTCCAATAACAACCAGCTCGCTGTTAAGGCGTTTAGCAATGTCGGGGATCACGTCTTCTGGTAAACCTTCTTCGATAAAGCAGTGTTCACTAGTTAAAGCAAACTCAGTAGCCAGTGCATTGGTTGATTCTATATGGTGTTTTTTTACTGACTCGTTGTAAAGACTAGGATTAAACTCTGGTATTTCAATCGCTATATTAATAGGGGTTGCGGGGAATGCATTGACTAAATTCAGCTTTGCGTTTGCAAGTTCACATAAAAATTGCGCGTCTTTAATTATACGTTTGTTTAACGCAATATGCTGATCATTCTCACTCACTGCGTTAACTGCAGCTAAAATATTGCCATTTTCAGGCCATGCCATTTCTTTTACAAATAACACCGGAGTAGGGCATTTACGCACTAAATGCCAGTCTGTTGGGGTAAATATTACCGATTTTAGTGCACCATGTTGATGGGTACTTTTAATAACTAAATCGTAGTTTTGATCAATAACTGTTTCAATAATGGCTTCGTAAGGGCGGTTATGCCAAACAACTAATGTTTCAATATTTAGCGTGTTATAAGGTGAAACTAAATCGTTTAGCCAAAGTTCGCGGTCTTTTAAAACGGCTTCTCGCATGGCTTCGCGCTCATCGCCTGAGAGCATGGTTGTCATTTCATACGAAAAATCATATACCGTCATAAAGGCAGTAATGGTTGCGCCAGATTTTTTTGCCAGCTCGACTGAGCGCGCTAAACCGTGTTGGTCGTCTTTGGTAGGGTCAATAACCGCAAGAATGCGTTTAATTGTGTTCATGTGCTACTCCATTTACCTAACTGGTGTACTTTTAGTGTAACTCAAATACAAAACAGTTAAAGGCCTAGCACATAAATTGTTGTTCTATATCAATGTATATCTATCTAACAATGGCTGCCGTTTTAGCCAGTGCGTTATTATCTAAAATAGTAATAAACTTGCCTTCTACTTTAATCAAATCAGCCTTTTGAAAGCGGCTTAATAAACGGCTAATAGTTTCTACTGTTAGGCCTAAGTAATTACCTATTTCACCACGGGTCATGGTAAACCTAAATTCTTTACGCGAAAAACCACGTTCACCAAATCGTTCCGATAAGTTATAAACAAAACTAGCTAAACGCTCTTCTGCCGATTTTTTGTTAAGTAGTAACAACATTTCTTGATCGTAGGTAATTTCACTGCTCATTAAACGCATTATTTGCTGGCGTAGTTTAGGTAATTTACCTGCAAGTTCATCAAGGGTGTCAAAGGGAATTTCGCAAATCATTGAGGTTTCAAGAGCCTGAGAAAAGCTCTGATGTGTCATTTTACTAATTGCATCAAAGCCTACTAAATCGCCTGCTAAATGAAAGCCAGTAATTTGCTCATCGCCTTGCTCAGACAAGGTATATGATTTAAATGAGCCAGATCGTACT
The DNA here is from genome assembly GCF_005886645.1 of Pseudoalteromonas sp. S408. NCBI lineage: Bacteria > Pseudomonadati > Pseudomonadota > Gammaproteobacteria > Alteromonadales > Pseudoalteromonadaceae > Pseudoalteromonas > Pseudoalteromonas sp. S408. The sequence goes on from NZ_PNDY01000020.1 coordinate 30,552, forward strand.
GCATAAATTGCTTTTAATGAAGCACCCGATTCAAACAAGTAATCTCCCTTGTGTAATGGCTTTTTTCGCTCAATAATCTCGTCAAGTTTATCCATTTCTTGGCCATTTAACGAAAATGGCAAACACAATTGGCTTATGCTGCAGTTATTACAGCTAATAGCACAATTACCTTTAGCGCGACTTTGAGTGAAATCCATAATTTTATCCGTTTTAGTTTTTATATACTGGGGCAAATAAACCTCGAAAGGTTAATACACCTTAAACATTAATGTACTAACTTATCGGTTGCAATAATCAATAAGTAGATACCATACCAAATTATAACACTACCTAATACAATGCGGGTCCAGGGATGATTTATTATGCTATTAAGTTTTTGCGCCGCAATGCCTACGGTGATCATGGCTGGAAATGTACCTAGTGCAAAACATAACATCACTATTGCGCCATCAAATGCTGTTGGGCTTGTCATTGCCCATGTTAGCGCAGAGTAAACCAAACCGCATGGCAACCACCCCCATAATGCGCCATAACCCAATGCTTTAACCGTTGAGTCAACGGGCATTAAATATTTATTAAGCTTCACTATATGCTGCCAAATAAGCGTTTTGCCTATTTTTTCGAGCCATTGCAATGTTGGACCTAAACGCATTATGTAAACGCCAACCAAAAGCATAAAAATGGCAGCAATAAATGAAAGCGTTATAGAGAATGATGTGTTTTGTTTAGCAAATTGGCTGCTTATACCCGCAACGAGTGAGCCTGCAACCATGTAACTTAATGCTCGGCCAATGTTATAAGCAAATGAGTAGGAGAGTGTTTTTCGCTTTTCGCTGGCTAATTGTAAAGAGCTTGCAATCCCTCCACACATTGCTATGCAGTGGCCACTACCAATTAAGCCCATTAAAAATGCGCTTATGTATAAAGGGTCAATCATTGCTTTTATTATGCTGCTCTTTGTCATCTTCAAACAAAATACTGTGGCCTTGTTTGTTTAAATCAGAAAACTGCTCGCTTCTTACTGCCCAAAAAAATACGCCAATAGCAATAAGTACAAACAAAATGGCAATGGGGATCAAAATGTAAATTATGCTCATAACTTTAATAGCCTCAGTGAATTACATATCACAATAATCGAACTGGCAGACATGCCAATGACCGCCATCCAGGGAGCAACTAATCCAAGCGCTGCAAGCGGTAAGATTGTGCCATTATACAACAATGACAATGTTAGGTTTTGTTTAATAATACGCCGAGTTTGTTTAGCTATATTCAGTAAGTGATCAATAGACGCTAAATCGCTATTTAGCAGTACAACATCGGCGCTGTTTTTTGATATATCAGCGCCGGTTTCCATTGCAATAGATAAATGGGCACTTGCAAATACAGGGCTATCGTTTATACCATCACCCACCATAGCGACTACTTCATTTTGAGATGAAAATGCCTCTACGGCGGTTTGTTTATCTTTTGGTGAGCAACCAGATTGCACGCTGTCTAATTTTAATTGCTTAGCTACTTTGTTGCCCGCATCTGACGCATCACCAGTTAACATGTGGCAAGTTAATTGCTGTGCGTGTAACGATTTAATTAAACTTTCGGCATCGTGCTTTACTTTATCCACAAAATAAAAGCGTGCCACAACACGTTTGTTTATGTACAAACTGGCCTGTGCGTTTGTTTTTTTACTATCAAACCAACCACTTTTACCTATAGCATAATGAAAGGTTTCATCTTTTGCACTGATCCCTAAACCTGCGTGCACTTCAATGTTATGCAGCGTATGCTTTGCTGGAGTGAAACCATCAAAAGCAGTTGCAATCGGGTGCTCAGAAAAACGCTCCAACATTGCTGCAATGGCCATTACATCATCTTTTGAATAGTGGCTGTCGATAATATCGACCTCATCAAGGCTAAATTTACCTTGGGTGAGTGTGCCTGTTTTATCGAACGCAAATAACGTTAATTTGGAGAGTGTTTCAAGTACATGAGTTTGCTTAATTAAAATTCCCTTTTTGGTTAGGCTGGCAATTGCACACGTTAAAGCAGTCGGTATTGCTAAACTTAAGGCACAAGGGCAGGTTGCAACTAACACTGAAATAGTGATCCAAAAAGCGTGCTCGGGATCAATTTGATACCACCCAATAGCGGTTAATGAGGCAAATACTAACAAGCAAGCTACAAACCCTTGAGCGACTTTATCAGTTATTTCGACCAGTTTGGGGCGTTTTGTGAGTGCATTGTGCTGCAGGCGAATAATTTGATTTAAAAGTGTATTTTGACCTATTTTGTTTATTTTAATTTCAATAACACCATCGTGGTTTACACAGCCGGCATACACATTATGGCCTATAAACTTGTTAACGGGTTGGTGCTCGCCGGTCATCATTGATTCATCAACCGTCGTTTTACCTTTAATGAGTTCGCCGTCGGCGGGAATGGTTTCACCTGCTTTAATAAGCACAACATCATTAAGTTTAAGCTTTTTAGCCGCAATAATGAGTTCTTCACCACTATCTGTAAGCGTGCGAGCCGTTAATGGTAGTAACTTTTGAAGGTTTGCTGTGTATTCACTTGCTTTTAAGCGTGCTCTAAATTCTAAATATTTACCCAGTAATAATAAAAAGGTAAACATGCAAATAGATTCAAAATATACCTCACCAACTTGCATAACAGTGGCATAACAACTGGCTCCGTAGGCGCCAAAAATGGCTAAGGATACAGGTAAATCCATATTAAGCTGCTTAGCTTTTAAGCCGTTAATTGCATTGGTTAAAAAGGGCAGGGCACTATACAAAATAACGGGAGAAGCAAGTACTAAGCTTATCCATCTAAAGTACTGTTCAAAATTACTATCCATGCCTGAAAACATGCCAAAATACATGGCAAATGCAAACATCATTACTTGCATTGTCATTAAGCCTGCCACGCCTAAGCGGCGAATATATGCTTTGGCAGTTTGTTGCTTTTGTTGTGCTTCGGTATCGGCCTGAAATGGGTACGCCTTGTAACCAATTTTGGCCAAGGCAGTAATCACTTCGCTTAGTGGTGTCGCTGTTTTGTCCCACTGGATCATTGCACGGTTAGTTGAGGTATTTACATCCACTCGCTTTACGGTGTTTAAACTCAATAATTGCTTTTCTATAAGCCACGCACATGCAGCACACGTAATGCCTTCAACACTCAATAATACTTCTGAAATATTGTTACTCGTGGCTATAAATTCATCTTGAATATCTTCGTTGTCATAACTTTTAATAAATGCCAATTGCTCAGGAACAAGTTGCTCCACTTTACCCGCACTGACTGTGCGGTACTTGTAGTAATCAGTCATTCCTTGCTCAACAATATTTTGCGCTACGGCCTGGCAACCAATGCAACACATTGGCTGGGGGGTATCGTCTATTGTAACTGTGGCGCTAAATCCTTTTGGCACACTCTCAAGGCAATGAAAGCAAGAGTTAGACATAGTAATAACTACTTATAGTTTGGCGTAACTAAAACGGTTTCAACCGTGGGTAGGGTAATGTTTTCTTTTAATTTCCATGTTTTATCGATAGGTTCAATAAAAATGGAGTAAGCACCCTCAGTGTAATTTTCAAGTAGTGCGGTGAATTCTTTGTTTGCATTAGCTGTAAGTGTCGCTTCAAAGTCGTGAGCTTTAATTGTACGGTGATAAAACGATACTTTTAAAGCCGGTACATTACTGCTATCGCCTTTGGTAAATTTAAAACTCACTCGGTCATTAGTTACTGCTAATTCACCATGTAAATAGAGCGCTTTAGCTTTCTCGAATTTACTGAGCTCTAAATTAATTGCTTTACCTTTTTTATAGTAATCATCAACAACCATATCTGGGCCGTTGCCAATTGCCGTTATCAGTAAAGTAAAACAGCCAACAATGGCTGCTAGCGGGAAAAAAATTAAAAACCAAGGCCAAAAGTTTTTATACCACGGAGTAGGTTGCATAGTGACTCTAATGTTAGTTTCGAAGACGTTATTTTATAGTAATTGTACGTAAAAGACTAAAAAAAAGCCTCCTAGTGGAGGCTTTTTTGATCTGGATTAATCTATTGAATTTAATAAATTAATTTATAAACATTCTATTAACAGCGTGCTTATTTATCTTGCGATAAATTGTAAACGTACGCTGTTAAAAGGTGGATTTTATCTTCACCTAAAATGTCTTTCCATGCAGGCATTACACCAGCACGACCGTTAAGCAGAGTTTCTTCAACGGCACGTTGAGAACCGCCGTATAACCAAATGTTATCTGTTAGGTTGGGCGCGCCAAACGGTAGGTTGTGAGCAACCGACCCTTTACCGTCTGCACCGTGACATGCTGCACACATTGCAAACTTAGCTGCACCAGCGGCTGCATCTTTTTGGTTAACTGTACGACCAGAAAGGCTTAGCACGTGTGCTGTCATTTCTTTTATACCTTGTTCACCTAATGCTGCACCCCAAGGAGGCATAGCTGCAACACGACCAATTAGAAGAGTTTCTCTAATTTTGTCTGGTGTGCCACCGTATAACCAATCTTTATCAGTTAGATTAGGGAAGCCAATGCCGCCACGTGCATCAGAGCCATGACACTGCGCACAGTTTTGTGAGAACAAACGTTGACCAATTTCTAACGCTAATTGACCATCTGTTTGTTCATGCTCAGTACCATTTTCAAGGGCTAGCTGCTGTGCTGCATCACCATCGATTTTAGATTGAACCAAATCTAAAACAGGTACTTTTGCAAGTCGATTAAAAATAGGACCAAAACGCTCTTCTGCTGCTTCGTACTCTTTATCAAGCTTTACAAAACGGCCTTCTTCAGCTGCTAATTTAACAGCTTCTTTCGATTCCGCTAAAGATGTAATACCCTGATTAGAGCTTGTCCATTTACCTAACCCTTCCCAGTTACCTAAACCTGGATAAGCCGCTAAATAGTAAACCGCCCATATAAATGTTGCGAAGAACATGTAAGTCCACCACTTAGGTAGCGGATTGTTCAGTTCGGTAATACCGTCATACTCATGCCCACAATCTTCACCTTCTTCAACACCAGCGTAGTTTTTTAAGTTCCACACTAATAGGCCAAAGATAATAAGTAAGCATGCTAGGGTTAAAACAATAACCCAAATACTCCAAAAGCTAGTCATTTTTCAGACTCCTTTTCCTCGTTAGAGAGTGTGTTGTTATGTTTTTTTTCATCTTCAAAAATGGCATTAGCAGCGTCGTCAAAACGATTTTTGGTACGCTTGCTGTATGCCCATACAACAATCACAATAAACAATACTAAAATTACCAGAGTTAAAATGCCTCTGTATGTTCCGTAATCCATAATAATTACTTCAAGTGCGTGCCAAGCTGTTGCAAATAAGCGATAAGGGCTTGCATTTCTGTCGCGCCTTTACCGTCATTCATTGCATCAACTTTGGCAACGTCAGCTATTAGTTCTTCATCGCTACCGTATCCTAAACCCGGATGTTTTGGGTTTTCTGGATTAATAGCGAATGTATCACGGAAAATTTGTAGTTTTTTCAGAGTTAAGCTGGTGTCAACTGTGTTCTCTGCTAACCAAGGAAAACCTGGCATATTAGACTCAGGAACCACATCACGCGGGTTTACTAAGTGAGCATAATGCCAATCGTCCGAGTAACGTTTACCAACACGAGCAAGGTCAGGACCAGTTCGTTTAGAACCCCATTGGAAAGGGTGATCCCATACTGACTCGCCTGCTACAGAATAGTGGCCGTAACGTTCAACTTCGTCACGAAAAGGACGAATCATTTGTGAGTGACAGTTATAACAACCTTCACGCACGTAAATATCGCGACCTTCCATTTCTAATGCATTTAGAGGACGTAAGCCATCTACTGGTTTTGTTGTGTCGTCTTGGAACATAAGTGGAGTAATTTCAACTAATGCACCAAAGCTAATAGCAAAAACAGTTAGTATGGCCATAAGGCCAACGTTTTTTTCTACTATTTCGTGTTTGTTTTGTGAATTTTTATTGCTCATCATCTCACTCCGTTATGCTAATTGTGCTTGCGCGTCTAACTTCAGTGATTCTTTTTCAGCTGAAATTGTACGGAAAACGTTATAAGCCATAACTAACATACCTGTTACGATGAATACACCGCCAACAAAACGCATTATGTAGAAAGGATGTGATGCTTCTAAAGACTGAACAAAGCTATACATTAATGTACCGTCAGCATTAACTGCACGCCACATTAGACCTTGCATTACACCTGAAATCCACATTGCAACAATGTATAAAACAACACCAACTGTGTGTAACCAGAAGTGGGTGTTAACAAGCTTAATGCTGTACATACGACCTTGTGCGAATAGTGCAGGGATAAGGTGGTAAATAGCACCAATCGAAATCATTGCTACCCAACCAAGTGCACCTGAGTGAACATGGCCTACAGTCCAATCTGTGTAATGAGATAATGCATTCACAGATTTAATTGCCATCATTGGGCCTTCAAACGTAGACATACCATAGAAAGACAACGATACAACTAAGAAACGAAGCACTGGGTCAGTACGCAGTTTGTGCCACGCACCCGATAAGGTCATTATACCGTTTATCATACCACCCCAAGATGGAACGAATAGGATGATAGACATAACCATACCTAAACTTTGCGTCCAATCTGGAAGCGCAGTGTAGTGAAGGTGGTGAGGACCGGCCCAAATATATAAAGATACAAGTGCCCAAAAGTGAACGACCGATAAACGGTAAGAGTAAACAGGGCGACCCGCTTGTTTAGGTACAAAGTAGTACATCATGCCTAAGAAACCAGCGGTTAATAAGAAACCTACAGCGTTGTGACCGTACCACCATTGCACCATTGCATCTACTGCACCAGCGTAAATAGAGTACGATTTAGTTAACGATACAGGCACAGCCATGCTGTTTACAATGTGCAACACCGCAACAGTAATGATAAAGCCAGCGTAGAACCAGTTAGCAACATAAATATGCGACACTTTACGTTTAATTAAAGTACCAAAAAATACAACTGCATAAATAATCCAAACAACTGCGATTAGAATATCGATTGGCCATTCTAGTTCAGCGTATTCTTTAGAGCTTGTAATACCAAGTGGTAAAGTAATTACTGCTAATACGATAACTAGCTGCCAGCCCCAAAATGAAATTGCGGCAAGTTTGTCTGAGAAAAGGCGCGTTTGACAAGTACGTTGAACGACGTAATAAGACGTCGCAAAAAGTGCACTTGTACCAAATGCGAAAATTACTGCGTTCGTGTGTAACGGACGTAGTCGAGAGTAAGTTAACCATGGTGTATCAAAGTTAAGTGCTGGCCAAGCTAATTGGGCAGCAATCAGAACCCCAATACTCATGCCAACGATGCCCCAAATCACTGTCATAATAGCGAATTGGCGTACAACTTTATAGTTATACTCAGTTTGTGATGCTACTGTTTGGCTCATTTTCTGGCTTCCGCTGCAATAAATGCGTTTAGAAATGAATTACCCACTTGAAAAGTGGGGCCTACTATTACTTCACAAGCATGTTACCTAAAACGTTCAAAGCATGAATGCTTCAGAAAACAAACTCGAGAAACCCTAATTTTTGCGAGGGAAATAATAAATTTTTTGGCCTAAAAAAGATAGGTCAATTACGTAATATTATGACATCAATCAAACTTTGTGACTTTGTTGTCTATTTTTTGATTAGCTTAGTGTCTAATTTTGGTTATTTAGTGCACCATGCTTGTCATTTATAAGCTTGATTATTAGTATCTGCTTTTATTCGAAGGACATGTTTTATGAAAGCAACCCAATTTTGTTTTGTGTTTTTGTTACTTTTACTGTTAACCGCCTGTGATTCTGGTGAGCATAAAAACGCAACGGTCCTTAAAAACTCAAACTGCGAACCTAACTTAGAATGTATTTACCCAAATAATGTGAAAGTGTGGCTTAGTCATCAATCTCTTTCACCTGAAACACCTTTTACAATTTTCAGTAAACTGCCTGATGATATAAAAATAACTCAAGCAAAGTTGAAGGGCATCACTATGTATATGGGGTATATTCCGCAGCAGTTTGTAAAGCAAGGCGACTTATGGAAAAGCGAAACCATGGTTGGCATTTGCTCAGAAAACAATATGCTTTGGACCTTAGAGTTAACCGTTATAAATACAACTACTTCAAAAGAAGATACCCTCAACTTTAACTTCTACGTTACCTACTGATAAACTCTTATTTTATTACGAATTAAGCAGCCAACCGATCACGTTTTATCCCAAAATTGTTGATTTGTACAAGCACACATACTCCATACAATGTAGTCCACATTTAAAAATCATACCTAACAAAGCAAGAGTGTTTGTTATTGACTATGAGCAATAGGCTTTTGTCATGGGTTAGCAACTATCAGGTGGTTTTACCTTTTTAATAATGCCGTGTGATTAAGTTGTTAATACCTGAATTATTACTAATCAGTAGGAGTAATTACATTTGATTACAAAGTAGCGGTGTTTGATTTCATCTGTACTTTAATTGTGTATAAGTTTTTTTAAATCATTAATTTTAAATTGTATTTTTATATTAACAATGAAACAAAGAGTAACCTTTGTACCTTTTATAGGGTGGTCTTTTTTACCTTTATTAAAAAACAATCAAGCGTTAAGTTTTCGTTCAGTTAAGTGCGCTTAAGTTGCCTGCCGACTCATTCTTCTTATAACAAATGAGCATTACCAATCTTGGTAAATTCCAACAAGTAGGATTCTTTCATGACTAAATCGACTCTTGGTCTAGCTGTAGTTGCAGCCATCCCAATGTTTTCAAGTGTACATGTACTAGCAGCAGACGAAGCTGCAAATTCAATCGAAAAAATTCAAGTTACGGGTTCACGCATCAACCGTACTGATATGGAAACAGCCAGCCCAATTACTGTTATTGGCGATGACTTTATTGCAAAAAGTGGTTTCACGTCTGTTGCCGATATTCTCTCAACTCAACCCTCTGCTGCGGGTATAAGCCTTGGTGCTTCAAGTAATAATGGTTCGGGTGGTTCTGCAACTGTTAACTTACGTGGCATGGGATCACAACGTACCCTAGTGTTACTAAATGGTCGTCGTATGGTTTCTTCTGGAACCGGTGCAGACTCTTCAGTTGATTTAAATACCATTCCTGTTGCAATGATCAAATCAATTGAAATCTTAAAAGATGGTGCATCAGCGGTGTATGGATCTGATGCAATCGCCGGTGTTGTTAACATTATTACCAAAAAAGATTTTGAAGGTACTGAGCTTAATGTTGAAGGAAGCCGCACAACGAAAGGTGATGGTAATAACTACGGTACTAGCTTATTACATGGCATGCAGATTGCCGATGGTAACTTAGTAGTTGGTGCCCAGTTTTCAAGCCGTGGAGAAGTGATTCAATCAGATCGTAGCTTTGTGCCTGCAGGACAGTCGTCGTTTATTCCACAAGGTACTTTAGGCGGTAAAACATACGAAGGTAATGGTGTATTTGCCGATAGAACAACGTCGTACGACTTCACTACATCGAGTTATGCGCAAACACCAAACGATTTGTACAGCCTTTTTACAAGCTTTGATAAAGAGCTAGACGCTGATACCACTTTTAATGTTGATCTAATGTATACACGTCGTGACTCATCACAGCAATTGGCACCTCAACCAGCCAGTGTAGATTTACTTACAGCAAACCTTGATAGCGAATACACTAATGCGTTTATCGCCGACGGTGAGCTTGCCGATTCGCTAGAGTATCGCAGAAGAATGGTTGATGCTGGCCCGCGTATATACGAGCAAACAACAGACACATACCGTGCATCTGTGGCATTACAAGGCATTTTAGATAACGATGCAAGCTGGGATGTGAGTGCTACATACGGCAGAAACGACTCTAAAGATAAAGTACAAAACTCGATTAATGCAAGCCAAGTAGAGCAAAGCATTTACGCAAACCAAGCACTTTGGTTTAGTGGTGATGCACTTAGCCGTGACTTTTTAACTGCTAACGATTCTATTTACACCGAAAATAACGAAGGTGGAAATGAGCAATTTATCTTATCAGCAGGTTACAGCGCACTAACCGATAGCGATATTGGTTACGCTATAGGTATTGAGAACCGTTTTGAAAGTGGTTTTTACACACCTGATTTAATTACACAATTGGGCCAAAGTACAGCTGCTCAGCAAGATCCTACTGAAGGTGATTATTCGGTACAGTCGATTTACTTTGAAACATCGATGCCTGTCTTAGAAGTGGTAACACTTGAAGGGGCTGCACGTTACGACAATTATTCTACGTTTGGTGGTGAGACAACGTGGAAGCTTGGCGCTACTTGGGATGTAACAGATTCATTTATGGTTCGTTCTGTACTTGCAACTGGTTTTAGAGCACCAAACGTTGCTGAACTATTTGGTGGTAACTCGGGCTCATACGATTACCTAGCCGATCCATGGGGTAACGAGCAAGATGCGCAAATTTTAGTGAACTACACAAGTGATGCTGACTTACAAGCAGAAGAAAGCCGTTCGTTTACATTTGGCATGGTGTGGGAAGTAGTTGATGGTTTATCTACAACGCTTGATTACTGGAAGTTTGACATCACTAACGCTATTACGCGTTTAGATGTACAAAACGAAATGAACAACTGTTTTGCGGGCGATACGCAATCGTGTGATTCGGTAAATATTACCCCAGCGGGTGATTTATCAAACTTAAGCTCTGCATTAACCAATGTTGGCTCTCAAAAAACATCAGGTATTGACTGGAACATTGGTTACACGGCCGATAACTACCGCGTCAATCTAGATACCACTTACTTAGTTGAATTTGAGCAAGATGATATTGATTACACGGGGACTATTGACGGTAACATTGGCGGCTACTCTAAAATCAAATCTAACTTGTCTGTAAATTACGATTTGTCTGATGCGTTGAGTGTGCTTTATAACGCACGCTTTATTCGTGGTATGAGTGGTGATTATTACGGTGAGTCGTTCAGCACTGATAATGTTATTTACCACGATATTTCAATGACGTACAACCTAAATGAATCACTGAAAGTGACAGGTGGTATGAATAATATTTTTGATAAAGAGCCTGAAGAAGTCCTTGGCGGTAATGACATGGGCACCGTACCAGAGATTTACGACGTTATTGGTTCACGAGTATTCGCAAGTATTAATTACAAGTTTTAACTGTAAGTAACTTGAACGCTATTTAACCATTCTATTTATAGCCGAATTCAAGTTAGGTATAAAACTTTTAAGGCTCCGTGTTTACGGGGCCTTTTTTATTGAACAAAGTAAACGAGGGAAGTAAACTAAAAACAACAAAAAAAGGAGAGTTGATTGCTAAAACAAGACGAAAATTTATCTTTTGTCATTGAGCCCGAGTTAAATGCGCGTTCAGAGCAGCGTATTGATCTGTATTTTTCTATTCCTAATGAAATGGGAATAAATCCAAAAACGTTAAGTGAAGAATCTTACTTCAATAACCAGTTTAAATCTCACTTAGCTTACAACGCCAATAATATTCATTTGCCACTAGTACGAAGCCGTTTTGTGAGTAAAAACAAAGGTGAGCAGCAGGATTACAGGCAAAATCTAAATTTATTTTGTTACCAAGTGCGTTTAGCGCTCGATGCTGATATTAAGGATGCACTTAAATTAAATGAGGCAGAAGAGTTTTATAATCGCGCAAATGAATTATTTGAGCAAAGCGAAGGGTTATTAAAAAAGCTACGCCGTTATACCCCCGATGACGAAAAATTACTGCCATTTTATACAAATGCAGATAACTACCTTAGCTGGCACGTAGAACAATCATTTTTAAAATTGTTAGATGAAGGGCCGCGTAGTAGTGATTTTGCTAAAGAGCGGAACGACCTTTTGCAGTTTTGTAAAAGCGAAAACGTTTACCGAGCAGATAAAAATTACAACTCTGAAACCACACTACAAGATGCTAACCGCATCACAAACAAAATGCGTTTGCTACAACGTTTAATTGAGCATGGAGTAATACTGCAGCGTAATACTCGCTTTTTAAACAGTTACTTAAAGCGATTAGTAAAAGGCACGGTGACTGCAGTTATAATGGCGTTTGTTATGTTAGTTATCCTTAATGCACGCTCAAGTTTTACCGAGGTCACAGCCACGCTTATTTTGATACTGGGTGTTATTTATGGCCTGCGTGAAATATTTAAAGAAGACATAACCCGTGTGATTTGGCGTGCTATTGTTCAAGGGCGGCCAAAATGGCGGTTTACATTTAAAAACAGTATTACCAAAGATAAAATAGCAAGTCAGTTTATTTGGCTTGAGTACACGCGGTTTAAAAAAATCCCCAAAGAAGTACAAACTATTTTTTCAAAACGTCGTCAGCAAAATAAACAGGCCGCGCAATGGCTGCATTTTGCAAGTGAAACCCGCGTGTCGGCAAAAGAGTTTTTACCAGGGTACGATACGTTACAGCAAACATTGCAATTTAACTTAGCGCCATTTGCCCGCTATTTAAAGCGCGGTGAAGGGAAGCTCTATCATTTAGACAGTAACAAAATATCAAAACAAGCCGTAGAACGACGTTATCAATTAAATATGGTACTGGTGCATACAGAGGGCGATAAAACACTTTATCAGCGTTATAAAATTACGTTAAATCGCAGTAAAATTGTCAATATTGAGCTTATTTACTCTAAAAAATAGGTTTTATAGCCATATAATTAAAAAAGGGGGATAGATATAATCTATCCCCCTTTTTTAATTATTTAAGCGTTACTTAGTTAGCTAAACCATGTTTGCTATATAAAGTT
>NZ_PNDY01000021.1:0-73039 GCF_005886645.1 Pseudoalteromonas sp. S408
CTGTTGGTCACTCAGTTTCAATTGAGACTCTAATTTGTTTGCCTCGTTACTTGCTCAATAAAGAACGAAGTAGTTTGGCTGTTAGAACTCAATCTGTACGAGTGCCCACACAGATGATTGCTTTATATTGTTAAAGAACGCTTGAGTTGCCTTAGCGACTCAAGGGAAACGAATCTTACGCTTTCCTGTATTTTTGTCAACACTTAATTTTAAACTTTATAAAATCTAAACCTAAGTTTTACTCGACTCACTAAGTGGTTTGCTTGGCTCGCTAAGCGTTGCCTGCTCTGCCGTCTCAGTGGGGTCGCATTATAGGGAGCCGCGAATTTAACGCAAGCCTTTTTTTACTAAAAAAGTGATTTAAATTACACCCCAAGTAAACGCACACCCTAAACACAAGTTACCCACAAAACCCTGTGCATAACTTTGCTTTTTCGGCATAAACTCCCTGCTTGCCAATTAATAACTACCAATAAAAAAGCACCTCTTGTAAAGGTGCTTCTATCTAGCCGTACTTAGAATCGGCTTTTAATATAAAATGCTGTATAGCTTTCTACGGTATTTAGCTGCGAGTGCATCTCCATCTGGTAACGAAGCTATAATGGCTAAAAAGCTTGGTTTAGCTTCATTATAATTGAGGTCCTTTTGTAATACGGTAAATAGTAGCTCTAGTGCTTCTTCTTTTCTTCCTGCTTCATTCAATAAAGTACTGAGTTCTTCCTTAAGTTCGAGATCGTTTGGGTACTTATCTACTTGCTGCTGCTTTAGTTGTATCTCTGGTGAGTCTTTTGCATCTAGTGCTGCTTCGCACTTTGATTTGATGTTATTAAAGTATGCATCTTGATCTTGCGAGTCAATTGTTTCTATTAAGGCTTGAGCCTCATCTAATTTGTGAATTTGAATACAAATATCTGCAAGCACTAATTTAATACGTACATTAGTATTATCTATTTCGTATGCTTGCTTTGCATAATTAAACGCTGCATTGAGGTCAGACTTCAATAAAGCCTGTTTAGCTTGCTCTAATAATAAATCCTGTTGAGCGGGTAGATGTTTAGATAAGGCTTCGCGTATTTGTGATTCAGTTTGAGTACCGGCAAGCAAATCTACAGGGGCTGAGTCTTTTAAAAGCACAAGTGTTGGCAATGTTTGTAAGCCAACTTGTTGTGCTAATTGTGAAGCTAACGCTTGCTCTGCATCACAATCTAAATTCGCTATTACTATATGGCTTGTATATTCAGCCGCTATTTTATCTAAAATTGCAGCCTGCCCGATACAATCAGGACTTTGAGGTGAGAAAAAGTTAAGTAATACTAATTTTTGTTGTGATGTTTCTCCAAGGACTTGCTGAAGGTTTTGTGCATTAATACTTACTATATTGCTCATTGAATTGATTGCCATACTGATCTATTTAAGGTTTTATATGGTGATAAACATAATAAATACAAGTCGTATAACTAAATCACTCGGCGTACATAATCAATTAATGAGGCAAATCATGAAACTATCTTACCTTAGCGCTGCGCTTTTATTTGCAGCTCCGCTTCTACAGGCTAAAGGGCTCGACTTAGACCTAAACAAAACAATGCCTAGTATTGAAAAGCTTTACCTTGATTTACATCAATCGCCGGAACTCTCATATAGCGAAAAGAACACAGGTAAAAAAATAGCCGCCAAGCTTAGCAATCTCGGATTCGAGGTTACAGATAATGTAGGTGGATATGGCGTTGTTGGTATTTACAAAAATGGCAATGGCCCAACAGTTATGATACGCACTGATACGGACGGTTTACCTATTACCGAGCAAACAAATAAACCCTACGCTTCAACTGTAAAAGTAATTGACGAGCATGGTGCAAAAGTTGGCGTTATGCATGGTTGTGGTCATGACATTCATATGAGCTCGTTTATAGGTACTGCTGAGCAACTCATTGCACATAAAAGTAAATGGAAGGGTACACTAATGATGGTTGCACAACCTGCAGAAGAGGTTGGAGGCGGAGCTAAAGCAATGCTAAGTGAGGGGTTATTTAGTAAATATGCCAAGCCTGACCACATTATTGCTCTACATGTAAGTGCTAGCGTGCCAGCTGGTAAAGTTACCATGAAAAACGAATATACCATGGCAAGTGTGGATTCCGTTGATATAAATATAAAAGGTAAAGGCGGCCATGGTGCGTATCCTCATACCACTATTGACCCGGTAATCATAGCTGCTCGTACAGTATTGGCTTTGCAAACGATTACAAGTCGCGAGCTTTCTCCTCTTGAACCATCCGTTATAACAGTTGGCTCTATACATGGTGGTTCTAAACATAATGTTATTTCTGATGAGGTGAAACTGCAACTTACACTGCGAAGCTACAACCCAGATGTACGTAATGCGCAAATTGCTGCAATTAAACGAATAACCCGAGGAATTGCTCAAAGTGCAGGCCTTGAAGAATCTGACTATCCTGATGTTGTAGTGCATGAAGATGAATCAATTCCATCGACTTATAATAACCCTGCACAAACTAATATAGTACGAGGTGCTATTAAAAATGCCATAGGCGATACAAACGTACTTGAAACACAAGCAGTAATGGCAGGGGAGGACTTTGGCCTTTATGGCCGTACCGACGAGAACATCCCTATAACATTATTTTGGCTAGGCGGCGTTAATCAACAGCAATACGAAAAAGCAATAAAAAACAACGAAACACTTCCATCATTGCACTCAAGTAAATTTGCACCTGATTATAAAGCGGCGCTTCCTACTGGAATTAAAGCCATGAGTAACGCTGCGGTTGCGTTATTTAATAAAAGTGAATGACTTATAAACCAACAAGCCCTGCGGTTAATTTGTTACAGGGCTTTTTTTGTAGCCTGATTTTTTAAAAGGTGCTTTTTTAGCGCGCTTTGCAAAGCGCTTTTTGGCAGGCGTTTTAGGCAGCTTGGCAAATACCCTGCTGTCACAGTTAGCGGCCTGCTCCACAAAATTAGTAAGATCAGCAAGTAGAGGTTGTAAAAACTGCTGATAACTCAAGGATTGTTGTGCAATATCACCTAGGCTTGACTCCCATTTTGCCGTTAAGTCAGGACTTGCTAAACCTTCAGGCAAAACACTAATTAATGCAAGACCTGTCTCTGTGGCTTTAATTGTTTTGCCTTCACGCTTTAAAAAGCGCCGTTTAAATAACAACTCTATAATGCCTGCTCGAGTAGCTTCAGTACCTAAACCATCGGTCTCTTTTAATATTTTTTTGATATGTGGATCTTTTACATAACGGCTAATCCCCGTCATCGCAGCCAACAATGTTGCATCAGTAAAATGAGCTGGGGGCGAAGTGTGCTTTTCTATTACACTTCCTTGAGTACATGTCAGGTTCATCCCTTTTTCAAGATAAGGCAACGTTGCCTCTTCTTTTAATTCTGATTTACCCATTAACACTTTAAAACCTAAGCTGACTTCTTGTTTAGCGTTGGCTTTAAATAAACCACCAGCAATTGTTACCTCTGCTTTAGTTTCGTTATAAACATAATCTGGGTAAAACTGTATTAAATAATGCCTACATATTAACTGGTATACTTTCGCTTCATCATTTGCCAAGTATGCGCTTTTTAAAAGTTTAGCCGTCGGTACTATAGCGTGGTGAGCAGCCACTTTAGAATCATTAAAACATTTACTCTTATGCTTTACGTTTGCTCCATCGACTAATTCTACTGGCTGTCCTTTGTTCTGTGCTATCGCTTTAAAGATAGCGGCGGCATCTTGGTGATGATCTTTTGGTAAATACCGATTGTCTGAACGAGGATAAGTAATTAATTTGTGACGTTCATATAATCCTTGGCAAATATCAAGCACTTGCTGGGCAGGCATGCCAAATGCTTTAGCTGCATCTATTTGTAGTGCGGATAGGTTATAAGGCAAAGGTGCACTTTGTTTTTTTTGCTTTTGTTCAAGCGCTGTTACCTCTCCTTTTTGATTAGTTATACGCGAAGCCACATTTTCGGCTAATGCTTTATTTAGCACTCGCCCTTCTTCATCTTGATAAGGTTCGCAAGCTTTACTCGGTACCCACTTGGCTGTAAATAGCTGCTGTTCAGGAGTAACTAAACTAGCTAATACCTCATAAAATGGTTTTGATACAAAATTAACTATTTCGTTATCGCGATTAACCACTAACCCTAAAATGGGAGTTTGTACGCGACCAACTGATAGCACATTGCCAAACCCTGCTTTTTGCCCAGCTAACGTATAAGCCCGAGTGAGATTCATCCCAAATAGCCAGTCGGCTCGTGAACGTGCAAGCGCTGATACACTCAATGGGATAAACTCTCTATTAGAGCGCATGCTACTAAGTGATTTTTTAACTGCCACTAAGTTTAAATCACTTATAAGTAGACGCTGAATACTTTGCTTTTTAGTTTTACTTATTTTGGCTTGTTCTATCACTTCATCTACAAGTAATTGCCCTTCACGATCGGGATCACCGGCATGTATAAGTGTTGTAGCCTGTTTAATTAACTTTTTTAAGACGCTAAGCTGCTTGCGAGTTTTTGTTTTAGCCTTTAACTGCCATTGTCCCGGTATTATCGGGAGATGTTCTAATTGCCATTTTTTATAGCGCTCATCGTAATCATCAGGCTCAGCTTGTTCTAACAAATGACCAATACACCACGAAACACAATCACCATTAGCGACCTCAATGTAACCATCGTGTTTTTTGTGTGGTTTTGGAAGTGCATCAGCGATTGCACGTCCAAGTGAAGGTTTTTCTGCAATGTAGAGTTTCATACACTCGCCTACAACTGGTTATATAAACAGTAGTCTAGCATAGCAATTTCAAAGAGGGAGAGTTTTTAATGAATTGTCTGCATTAATGAGTATCAAGTGGTAGTGACTCGTAAAGCTTATAAGCTGGGCTGCTAATTAAGCCCAGCTTTATAATTAAAAGAGTTATCTTACATCAATAGGATCAGATTCTTTTGCCTTGCCTTGTAATATAGATATTTCAACTCGGCGATTACGGCGTCTGTCTTCATTGGTATCGTTAGGAACTAGCGGCCTTGTTTCCGCACGGCCAACGACCATCATTCGTGTTTTATCAAATCCTTGAACTGTTTGTAATTCGCTGGCAACAGCCACTGCGCGCTTAGATGACAAATCCCAGTTATTAACGTATAACTCATTCGATACCTGGAAATCATCTGTATGCCCTGAAACAGTAATTTCCCCTGGCACGTCTTTTAAAAGCACACCAATATCCTGAATAATGGGTTTAAACTTAGGCTGTAAAAAAGCACTGCCCGAAGGAAACGAACCATTCTCACGAATACGAATAATAATTTGCTGGCCCAAAGACTCAAGCTCTATTGCACCATCTATTATTTGCTTCTCTAACTGCTGCGCTATTTTTTTAACGAGTTCATTTGTTTGCTCTTGATCTGCTGCAGATGTTGCTTGTTCAGATGATTGTTCTTGCGATGTACTTCGAGACTCACCACCGCGCTTATCACCCCGCTGCTCTTGTCTACCGCCAGCAGAACTTTCATCACCGGCCTGAAACTCTAGCATTTGCTGGGTCATTTCAACGGTTTGCTGCTGAATGGTTTCTATTGGTGTAGGTTCTGGTTTACCTGGGGTGAATTCCATGGCGATAACTGATGTCCCTTTTGGGATATCTTTAACTTCAATTTTATTTTGTACACCAAAAGCAAACTTCATAGAGCCTGCTATTTGTTTAAATTTAAGTACATCCATTTCTGAGAATGCCAATAATAGTACAAAAAAGCACATCAACAACGACATTAAATCAGCAAATGTTCCCATCCACGCAGGCAAACCTGGGGGGGGACATTTGCACTCTTCATCAGACATGGCTACTCCTCGGTATCAACTTTACGTTTAGACTCAGCTAAGTAATTTTTCAAAATACCTTCTATCACTTTCGGATTTTGACCATCTTGAATCCCTAAAATAGCATCAAGAATTAAACGCTGATTCATTGCCTCTTCGTCTTTACGCAGCTCGAGTTTTACCTGAATTGGAATTGCTACAACGTTTGCTAAAAATGCACCATACAGAGTGGTCAATAGTGCCACGGCCATTGCAGGCCCGATAGCTTTAGGGTCGTCCATGTTTGATAACATGGCAACTAGGCCTATCAATGTACCAATCATCCCCATTGCTGGAGCTATATCGGCAAGTGCTTTAAATAAGCCAGCACCGAGCTCATGACGGGTGGTGGTTAGGGAAATATCTTTTTGAAGTGTGGCGCGCACAACGTCAGCGTCATGCCCATCAACAAGCATGTCAACGCCTTTACGCATAAATGGATTTGGAATTTCAGCTTCTTCGAGTGCTAAAAACCCCCCTTTACGAGCAGAATCTGCAAGCTCTACTGCTTTTTCAATTAACTCTTCAGGCGATTCAATTTTAAACATGAATGCCTTACCAACCACTTTACCTATCCCTAAAAATTGAGACATAGTGAAGTTTGATAAAACAATAAATAGCGAGCCACCAAATACAATTACACTTGAAGGTGCATCGGCAAACATGCCCATTTCACCGCTACTACTCATAAACATAGACATGACGATTAAGCCAATTGCGCCTAGGATCCCTATTATGGTTGCTAAATCCACATTTCCTCCAGAGATTTCATGTTTAAATGCCTTATCATAAACTTTTTATTATTAACTGCTTATCGGCAACATATTGAATTGCTTAAGTCGTTTTTGTAAATAAACATATAAAGTTATATTTATTATTTTATATCAAGTTAGGCACACAGCCTAATTATCGAGTTTTCTTGATAAATAGCACGCCATTAATCGCCCTAAATGTAAAAAACTCATATCATCCTTTGACCTAGTTTAGCATTCCCCCTAAAATTGGCTCCTAAATTTATTATGTAAGCTAAAATAAAGATGGCGACTAAAAAACCTGAAAACTTAAGTTTCGAAAAAGCACTAGAAGAATTATCAACAATTGTTAGTGAAATGGAACAAGGTGATTTATCGCTTGAACAATCATTGAAGCAGTTCGAGCGTGGTATCGCACTCGCTGGAGCGTCATCTGAAAAACTACAGCAAGCAGAACAAAAAGTATCTATTTTAATGGGCAATAGCGAAAAGTCAGCACTTACAAACTTTAATAACGATATGGAATAGTTGTGAGCATAAAAGACTATATTGAACGTGTTCAGATAGATGTAGCCACTACACTCAACCGCTACTTTGAACAGCCGCTCGATAGCGATAAAACCATAAAAGAAGCCACTCATTACAGCTTATTTAACGGTGGTAAAAGGCTACGCCCTTTTTTGGTTTACGCTGTTGGTGAAATGCTCGGTGCTAAAAAAAGTGACTTAGACATTTTAGCTGCAGCCATAGAGTGCATTCACAGTTACTCCTTAGTACATGACGATCTGCCCGCTATGGATGATGATGATTTACGCCGCGGCTACCCTACTTGTCATATTGTGTATGGCGAAGCACAAGCTATTTTAGCCGGTGATGCATTGCAAACTCTCGCCTTTGAACTTATAGCCACACACAACTTTAATTGCTCAGCGCAATCGCAAGTAAAAATGATTGCTGCTCTTGCACATGCATCAGGTATTGAAGGTATGGTTGCGGGGCAAGGCTTAGACATTGCCGCAACTGACACAGTTGTTTCGGTACAAGAACTTGAACGCATCCACAAGTTAAAAACCGGTGCACTAATTAACTGTGCTATAACATTAGGTGCGCTGTGCAGTGAAAACGCAGATGAACAAACTTTAGATAACTTGAGTATTTTTGGGTATGCTATAGGGTTGGCATTTCAAGTACACGACGATATTTTAGACGTGGAAGGTGACACCAATATATTAGGTAAACCACAAGGCTCAGATATAGAAGCGAATAAAGCGACATATCCAGCGTTATTAGGTATGCTAGGCGCTAAAGAAAAGGCGCAAAATTTAATAACACAAGCCCACGAAGCGTTAGCACTTATGGATGCAGATACAACGCTTCTTGCGTCGCTAGCAAATTACCTTATTGAACGTGACCATTAGTCGCAGCTTAAGCGTATTGCAAATAGCACTGACATTATTACTTAACATTCGTTATTCATTCCTAGTTGAAAACGAATGTGCTCGAAGGATATAAAAAAACCATGACACTTGATAGTAGCAAGTATCCATTACTTAACTTGGTTGACAAACCAGCTCAATTACGAGACTTAGCGCAGAATAAACTTCCCGAGTTTAGCAATGAACTACGTGAGTATTTACTTAACTCTGTATCGCAAAGTAGCGGTCATTTAGCGTCTGGTTTAGGCACGGTTGAGCTTACAGTTGCACTTCATTACGTGTATAACACACCAGAAGATCGTGTAGTATGGGATGTTGGGCATCAAGCCTATCCGCATAAAATCTTAACGGGTCGGCGTGATTTAATGCACACCATTCGTCAAAAAAATGGCCTTCACCCATTCCCGTTTAGAGATGAAAGTGACTACGACACATTTAGCGTTGGTCATTCAAGCACTTCAATTTCTGCAGCATTAGGCATGTCAATTGCGGCGCAAAAAGAAGGCGCTGGCCGCAAAACTGTCGCTGTTATTGGTGATGGCGCTATTACTGCGGGCATGGCGTTTGAAGCAATGAATCACTTAGGTGATGTAAAATCAGACATGCTTATTATTTTAAATGATAATGAAATGTCGATTTCTGAAAACGTTGGCGCATTAACCAATCATTTTGCACGTATTTTATCTGGTAGCTTTTACACCAATATTCGCGAAGGGAGTAAAAAACTACTGTCTGGCGTACCGCCTGTTAAAGAGCTTGCCAGCAGAATGGAAGAGCACCTTAAAGGCATGGTTATACCAGGTACGTTTTTTGAAGAACTTGGCTTAAATTATATTGGCCCAATTGATGGGCACGATGTAAACATGCTGGTTGATACATTACGTAATATGCGTAATTTAAAAGGCCCACAACTTCTTCATATAAAAACGCAAAAAGGTAAAGGTTACAAGCCAGCTGAAGCAGATCCAATTGGCTATCACGGCGTACCTAAATTTGACCCCAGCACATCAAGTCTACCAAAATCAAAACCAGGCGCGCCTACTTTTTCAAAAGTATTTGGCGACTGGTTATGCGACATGGCAGAGCAAGACGACAAATTAATGGCTATTACACCGGCTATGCGTGAAGGTTCGGGCATGGTGCGCTTTTCAAAAGAGCATGCTGATAAGTATTTTGACGTAGCAATTGCTGAACAACATGCCGTCACCCTAGCTGCGGGGTTTGCTTGTGAAGGCTTAAAGCCTGTTGTTGCTATATATTCCAGCTTTTTACAACGCGCGTACGATCAATTAATTCACGATGTTGCATTGCAAAACTTACCCGTATTATTTGCCATAGACCGAGCAGGTATTGTGGGTGCCGATGGCGAAACACATCAAGGCGCATACGACCTAAGTTTTATGCGTTGTATTCCTAATATGGTTATTATGGCACCTAGCGATACTAACGAATGCCGCCAAATGTTATACACCGGTTACAAAGCTAATTGTCCGGTTGCTGTTCGTTACCCTCGCGGAAGTGCAGGTACGGCAGAGATTCAAAGCGATATGCAACTTTTCGAAATTGGTAAAGCAAATACAGTAAAACAAGGTTCAAAAATTGCCATTTTGTCATTTGGAACATTACTTGAAAATGCACAACTTGCTGCAACTGAACTTAATGCAACACTTGTTAATATGCGCTTTATAAAGCCGCTTGATACTTCACTGCTAAACGACATTATTAAAAATCACGATACCATAGTTACTCTTGAAGATAATGCCATTGCCGGAGGCGCAGGCTCTGCGGTTAACGAATACTTAGCTAGCCAACAGGCCAATGTTAAAATACTTAACTTAGGTATTCCTGATGAGTTTATTAAGCACGGCACGCAAGACGAAATGCACGATGAAATGGGCTTAGGCCAGCAAGGTATTTTAAGTTCAATTAGGTCATTTACCGCTTAGTTAATTATTCTAATTGTTTAAAGAAAGGAGCCTATTGGCTCCTTTTTCGTTTTTATTATTATTTTTTGCATCCAATTTAACTTTTTAACCGTTATTGCAGTGAGGTTAACATGTAAATAATCAGTGCTGCTTAGTATACGCTTTACAAGCAAGCCTTTATTTACCTAAATTTGATGGAATATTTAAAAGGTAAAAATGATGAATAACGTTAATTTAACAACTTACTCTGCACAAAAAAACACATTGAAACAAAAACTTAGTTTTTCAGCTTTAACACTTGCAGTATTAATCGGCATTACAGGTTGTAGCTCAGACGATGGTAAAAACGGCGTAGATGGTATTGCAGGCACTGATGGACAAAATGGTTCCGACGGTAAAAATGGCAACCCAGGTTTTGCAGCTGCAACATTTATTTTGGCTAACAATGGAGAAACCAACGCGGGTACCATTGACTTAATTAACCAAAGTGCTTCTAAATTAAAAACCTTTAATACAACAGCTAACGAAGGCGTCGCTTTTGATAGCCTAGGTAACTTATTACAAGCAAGCGACAATGAAAATGGCAGTATTAAAACTATCTGTCAGCTTGCTAACCGTGCTGACGGCGCCAGCTATGCTGCAAATACAGATCGCGAAATAACAGGTGCTAACACAACGCTAGTAAACCCTAAGGGAATTGCTACAGCACAAAAGAGTGGTCTTATTTTTATTGCTGACTTTGGCGCAATGCAGGTAACGACTTTTGGTGCTACAGCAGCCGGCAATGCAGCTCCTTTAGGTATAACCATTACAGAGGCTGCACCATGGGATGTTGATTATGATGAAACTAATGACCGCCTTTATGTAGCACTTACAAATGGTGATGTAGCCGTTTACGATAATTTTGTTAATAGTGAATTTGCCGCAATGCCAAGCCGCACAATTACCCCTGCCAATAATGATGGTACGCAAATATCTGTAAATATCCACGGTATTGTTTATGACCCAAGTACTAATAAACTTGTTTTGTCTGATGTAGGTAGTGCCTCAGATGCAACCGATGGATCGTTATTTGTAATCAATAATGCATCAACCGCAGAGGGTTTAGTAAGCGTTGCACGAAGTATTGCCGGCCCAGCAACAATGCTTGGTAACCCCGTTGATATTAGCCTTGAAGGTAGTGATTTGCGTGTAGCCGAAAAATCAAATGACGCTGTTCTTGTCTTTAGCAATATATTTTCAGGTGAAAGCGGCGATATTACTCCTGATTTAGTCACCTCAACGATTAAACCTGAGTCAATTACTAAACTGGGCATGCCAAATGAGAGGGCTGACATTTCAGATAGTGATACTGCTAATATGGGGCTTTTAGGGGTCGCTGTAAGCAGTAACCCAGGTACTGCAGGTGAAACAACTGGGCAAATTAGTCGATTAAGTTCACAACTTAATACTGAAATTGGCAATTATAACGCGAGTCAAACTATAGAAAGCACGACCTTCGACAAAGCGGGAAACAGTTATACAACGTTCGATAACAGTGCAACTTCTATTGGTGGTATTATTATTTCAAATAAAGTAGCAATAAACCGAGATGGACAAACGTATAATACAAGCCAAGATAGTATTATTACTGGAGCGAACACAGGCCTTATATCTCCTAAAGGTCTTGATGTTGCTTCTGATAGCGGTATGATTTTAGTTGCAGAAAATAATGCAGATACGCCGAGCATTTCAATATTTTCAACGTGTACTACAGGGGATGCGTCCCCTTTGATGACACTTACTTTTGCAAACGGCGCTCGCCCTTGGGATGTTGATTACGATGCAAGCACTGACCGTGCTTTTGTAGCACTAACAAATGGAACCGTTGCTGTATTCGACGAAGTCAAAAGCAAGCTAATGGCTGGTAATACTAATATTGCCGTTGAAGATAGGCTTATAACACCTGCAAATGCTGGAGCCGCAATAGAAGCGCCAAGCAATATACATGGCATCGACTACGACTCGCTAAGCGGCTCGTTAATTCTCTCTGATGTTGGTAGCGCAGCAATTGCCGATGATGGCAAAATATACGTGTTGAATAACGTAGCAATGGCGTCGGGTTTGGTAAACATAAGCACCACTATTAGCGGTCCAAATACCCTACTGGGCAACCCTGTCGATATTATGTATACCGGGACAGATTTATACGTAGCTGAAAAATCAAATAATGTGGTTATGCGTTTTAACAATATTTTAAGCAGTGCCGGAGGCGACGTTAGCGCCGATGCAAGCACTGCATTTACAGCACCTGAGTCAGTGGCAATATTACCAGCTTGGCTTAATCAATAGAGTTAACCTCACCATACCTGATCAACAATGTTGGTCAGGTATTATCGCATCCACACTTTTATATCGGCTAAACCATTTCGCTGTAGCATACTCAGCTGCTGCTCTACATTAGAGTTTTGCTCAAATTCAAATGCATCTAGCTGCTCGTCAAAAGTAATATGGGCTACGCCATCACCACCGCGCTTTTTAACTTGATGAAGTGAAATATCAGCTAAATTAATAGAGGTTTCCCAACCAATTACCTGGCCACCGAGTAATGGTAATGGATAGAAAGACCACCCAATTGAGGCTGTTATATTTGTCATATTACCGTTAGGTAGTTGGAATGAATACTCTGCAATCGCTTTACAAAGTTCTGACGCGTAACTGTCTATTTTATTGCATTTAAAGTCACGTAATAGTAGTAAAAATTCATCACCACTCCAACGCGCTACATAATCAGAGCCTTGGGTACGCGAGTTTAGTAGAGCTGCCATTTGCTGCAAGCAGCTATCACCTGCAATTGGACCAAAGGCATCATTTATACGGCTAAAGTTATCAAAATTTATTATTACAAGCACCAGTGATTTACCCTGCGCCTGCAATGATTGCGAATTACGTTGAAAGTGTTCAATGTCTTTTGGTAGCTGATCAAACAAAAAGCGACGGCTACGCAAGCCTGTTAGCTCATCTGAGTGACTAACGAGCTTAAGCTGTGAATTAACTTGCCCTAATTTATCATTTGCTTGGCGCAGCTCTAAAGTCCGCTCTGTAATTAAACCTTCAAGCACTTTTTGTTTTCTGCGCTCTTGCGCCTTAAGCACCCAAAATACTAAATAAAGGAGTAAAATAAAGCCACTTGTGATCAGCAACCTAAAATAAATTGTTTCATCAAAACGCTCAGGCACAATAAAGCCATACTCTACATTTTGTGCCTTTGACCAATCTTCCCCTTGGCGTTTTGCTTCTAACTGAAACAGAAATGCCCCTGCAGGTAAGTTAGTATAAATAGCCTCACGACGAGTATTTGCATATCGCCAATCACTATCTAAGCCACTTAGTTTATATCTAAACTCAATACTATTTGGCGCGTAGTAATCGATAGCCGTATAAGTAAGCGTTATATCTCGTTCGTCGGTTTCAAGAGTTGGCTTATTACCCAACGCTGCTGTTGTGAGGCTTCGCTCAGGTGTGTTAATTGTTTCAATGGTCGGCTTTAACGACAGTACACCAAACAACTCTACGTTTTTAGGTATTTCTACAACACCCTGCAAGCTTGGATACCACATTGAGTTACCCATACTGACTACCGCATCATGACCCAATCCACTACAACATTGGTTTGCTTTGCCATCAAGCTGTCGGTCGAATGACGAAATCACCTCTTCTACTTTTAAGCTTTGAATATCTGTTTTAAACTGCCCTGCTGGCATTCTGTAAACCCCTTTCATGGTGCTTACCCAAACATTATTTAATTTTTCGTCGTATTCTAAGCTAAATATAGAACCATACGGCAAGCCATTTGCCGCATCAAGCTGTCGCCATTGACCCTGCGCGCTGCGGTAAAACAATCCATCATTAAGTGAACCAATTAAAATACCCACGCCATCAATATGCAAAACACTGGTGATATATGCACTTTCAAGCGAAGTTTGATCCCCTACTTTTTCAATACCACGGTCAGTAAAATAATAAGCGCCTTTACTCGTCCCAATAACACCAAAGTTTTCTTTGTCCAACACGTAAGTTATAAATTTACTGCCTAAAAACGCGTTGTAAGCAAAAGGAGTTAAACCTGCAAAATTAAGCCTATATAAACCTCGGCCTGTGCCTATCCAAAACCCGCCTTTACTTGAACGACTAATTGCAAACACAGGGTTATCACGCAGTGCACGCCCGGGTACAGTAAACAGTGTGTCGTTCTCGTAAACGAATAAACCTCGCCCTGTGGCAATGTATAAGCGGTCGCCATCAAACTGCAAATCATGTACTGAAGCACGGCCATATTGGCTGCTTGGAATTAAATTAATATAACTTTTATTTAAATCAAAATAACCAACACCACTTTTATTGGCCACCCATAACTTGCCATCGGGCGCTTGGCTAAGCGCCATAACAGCTTCGGTCATTTTTGAAACCGCCGCGTGTCTTTCGACCCGCCCTTCGTGAGCAAGCCATAGGCCTTCACTAAAACTGGCTAACCAAATATTATTTTTATCATCTCTAAAAATATCAGCAAACCAAATACTTTGATCTAACTGGCTAGGCTCTACCCATTGCCATTGACTCGCTTTATCTCTAAACAATAAACGCCCGTATGTAGAAATCCATAAGCCGCCATCGCTGTCACTCATAAATTTGTATACTGCAGAATTGTTCGCATTAGGTAATGGGAAAGGCCTTAGCTCATCGTCTAAATCTAAAAAATAAGCGCCAAGCTCTGATGCTAAATATAAATTACCATTTAAAAAAGCAAGATCATGAACAATAGTTTGAGCTAAACGCTCGGGCAAAGAAATTTTTGCAGTCAGCTCTAAACGCAGCTTAGCAAAATCAGAGGAGTTTTTAGTTAAGCGTAATAAGTGACGATCATTAACAAGCCAAATGCCTTCCGGCGAAAGTGCCATTTGGCTCACTGAGCCCACTATTTGAGTTATAACGGTTGCATTTGCTGTAGACAAAGTCCCACTGTATTGACCACGTAAATTAACTTGGCCACGGTCAACATAATATAACCCATTGGCGGCAATCCACGTGCCCCCTTTAGAATCTTCTAAAATATCTCTAACAGGGCCTTTAATATTAAATGCTTGTGCTGAAAAAGTAGCTGGGTTTATTACAACTAACCCACTTTTGGTACCCACCCACAGCAATCCGTTCGAATCGATTAAAAGCTTATTAATGCCATTACTCGGTAAAAAAGAACTATTTTGGGTGTTGTAGTTTGTGAACGTATTACCATCGAAGCGGCTTAACCCAAACTGCGTTCCAAGCCATATGTAGCCTTGCTGATCTTGCACTACGCTTTTTAGCGATTGCGATGGCAAACCATCTTTAATATTCCATTGTTTAACGACATAATCCGTAATCGAAGCCCCACTTGGCATTGCGCACAACATAAGTACACACACCAGTAAAAATCGCATCATACGCTGCCACCTAGTTAAACTAATTAAATATAAACATTAAAACGGTAGTAAACCTGCTTTTATTAATGCTTGCAAACAAATCAATGAAAAAATACCCGCTAGCACGTCATCTGCCATAATACCAAAACCACCATGCACGCGCTTATCAAGCATTCGAATAGGGCCCGGTTTTGCTATATCAAAAAAGCGGAATAGTAAAAAGCCAACTAATAAAGTTTGCCAATTCAATGCTGCACCTATCATGGTGATGTAGTAGCCAGCGACTTCATCCCATACAATAGCGGGATGATCATGCACACCCAAATCGTCGGCTGTTTTACCACATGCCCATATACCAAACACACTGATCACAACAGCAAACACTATTTGCAACCATATTGGATAATGCATAGTTATAAATATAAATGGCAACGCAGCAAACGTACCAAATGTGCCTGGTGCTTTAGGGGCAAGACCAGTACCAAACCCTAATCCAAAAAACTGGTGCGGGCGTTTTAAATTAAATAATCGGTTTTTATTCAAACCTGCTCCTTTGTAAAATGTTCAAAGCCATGCTGCTCAAAGCTAAACATTTCACCATTGTGTAAAAGCTCAATCTTACCGTCTCCACTTTTTATTTGCCCAATGCAAGTAATATCAACACCATACTGGTTTAACTTTAAATCAAGCATACCTTTGTTGTTATCTGGAACAGTAAAAATTAATTCGTAGTCATCGCCGTAACCCAAAATAAACGGTAACTGCTTATTAAAATCAAGGCTTGCTTTCATTGCCTCTGAGGTAGGGATACTTTCAATATTTATTTCTGCATTAACTTGCGACATTTCAAGAATATGTGTTAAATCAGCAAGTAAGCCATCTGATACATCAATCGCTGATGTTGCTAGTCCTCTAAGCACTTGCCCAGCAGCCACTCGCGGGGTTGGGTAATCAAAACGCTTATTCAGGTACTCTAAATGTGTTGGGGTTATATTAAAGTCTTGCTTACGGGATTCAATAGCAAGCCCAGCATCCCCTAAAGGACCTGTAACATAGATCCAATCACCTACCTTTGCACCACTTCTTCGTAACGCCTTACCTTCAGGCACGGTACCTTTTGCACAAATAGTAATGGTAAGTGGTCCCTGCGTGGTATCACCCCCAATAATTTGTACATTAAAGTATTCTGCAATTTCATGCATGCCTTCAGTAAACTCTGCAATCCACTGTGAATCTATAGTTGGTAATGTTAATGCAACAGATACCCACGTAGGCTCTGCCCCCATTGCGGCTAAATCACTGAGGTTTACAGCGAGTGCCCTATGCCCTAAAGCGCGAGGAGAAATATCTTCAAAAAAGTGCACGCCCTCTACTAACGTATCAGTTGTGACTGCAAGTTGGCAGTTTTGTGGAACAGTGACAAGCGCGCAATCATCACCTATGCCTAGGTTAACATCACGACGAGAAATACCGCGACCTTTAAAGTAGCGGTTAATTAATTCAAATTCCTTCATACACAAAAAAGCCGACCTATGCCGGCTCTCCTTTTAACGGTTATATAAAGTAATCTTCTGATTATTTAACCAGAGAAAGTACTACTACTTGCGTAAATGCTTTACCGCTTTATCAAGTACACCGTTTACAAATTTATGGCTGTCTTCTGCGCCAAATATTTTGGCCAGCTCAATACCTTCGTTGATAGCAACTTTATAAGGTACATCTTCACGAAACTTAAGTTCGTAGCTGCTTAAACGTAAAATTGCTCGCTCAACCATATCTAAGTCATCAAACGGACGTGTTAAATGAGGTGATACCGCTTCATCAAGTTGCTTATAATTAACAGCCACACCTGAGGCTAAATCTTTAAAGTATTCAACATCAATTTTGGTAACGTCGTTCTCGATCAACATTTGTTGTTCGATATCGGCAATTGCATTGCCGCTTAATTGCCAAGAATAAACGGCTTGAAGTGCTAAGATACGTGCTTTACGTCTTGCTGCTGGTTTCACAAAAATTCCTTAAACTTAAATTTTATCTAACACATTAACCATTTCAAGCGCACCTAAAGCAGCTTCGCCGCCTTTATTACCCATTTTGGTGCCTGCACGCTCAATAGCTTGCTCGATGCTTTCAGTAGTTAATACGCCAAATGCAACCGGTATATCATACTCTAGTGATACTTGCGCAAGACCTTTGTTTGATTCGCCAGCAACTAGGTCAAAGTGTGGTGTACCACCTCTGATCACTACGCCTAAAGCGATGATTGCATCATACTCTTTTTTTGCCGCAACGCGTTTTGCCGCTAAAGGTAATTCAACTGCACCCGGTACATAAATAACAGTAATATCGTCATCAGATACACCACCAGTACGTTTTAGCTCATCAACAGCGCCTTCAAGCAGGCTACTACCAATAAAGTCATTAAAACGAGAGATGACAATGGCAAATTTTTTGCCCGGAGCGTACTTATTACCTTCAATAATTTTCATTCGATAACCCTAAAAATAAGTTCAAGCGGTTGCGATTGCGCAAAAATTGCTGCGCATCATACCATAATAATAATGAAATAGCCTAGTTTAAGCGTTTGCCTATTGTGGCTCAATGTAATCAACAACTTCTAAGTGAAACCCCGAAAGTGCATGGTATTTTTTTGGTCTGCTCATTAAGCGCATTTGCTCTATACCTAAGTCTGCAAGAATTTGTGAGCCTACACCAACGGTACGAGATGTTCCTTGAAATTTACGCGGTGTAACATTTTCACCCGCGTCTGCAGCTGCAAATGCTTTTACTGTTGCTTCAAGCTCTTCAGTACTTTCCTGCTTACCCAAAATAACGAGCACACCCTCGTTTTTAGCAATGTATGCCATTGCATCAGATAAGCCCCAGCTTCTATCCGCACTTCGATCAGAAAGTAAGATATCGTTAAACGTACTTTGCAAATGCACACGTACCAACGTTGGTTCTTGCGCTTTAATTTCACCTTTGAGTAGTACGTAATGTAACTGACCGTCGATCGTATCTTTATAAGTTACTAAATCAAACTCACCATGCTCTGTCGGTAATTTACATTTAGCTACTTTTTCAATTGTGGTTTCGTTTAAATTACGGTATTCAATTAAATCAGCAATAGTGCCTATTTTTATATCGTGCTCTTTGGCAAAAATTTCTAAATCAGGGCGACGCGCCATAGTGCCATCTGCATTTAAAATTTCAACAATAACAGAAGACGCTTCAAGGCCCGCTAATCGCGCTAAATCACACCCTGCTTCTGTATGACCTGCGCGTGTTAACACCCCGCCTGGCTGCGCCATAATTGGGAAAATATGACCCGGCTGTACTATATCGCCAGGGACAGCACCTTTAGCAATTGCAGCTTGTACTGTGCGTGCTCTATCTGCTGCAGATATACCTGTAGTTACGCCTTTTGACGCTTCTATCGACATTGTAAAGTTAGTTGAAAACGCAGCACCGTTATTTTTAACCATTAGAGGCAAATCAAGTTGTTCACAACGCTCTTGTGTCATCGTTAAACAAATTAAACCGCGGCCATGAGTGGCCATAAAATTAATTGCCTCTGCACTGATATGCTCGGCAGCAATGATTAAATCACCTTCATTCTCTCTGTCTTCGTCGTCCATTAAAATGACCATTTTACCGGCTTTAATGTCGTCTATAATTTCTTGTGCGCTGTGTAAATTCATAAATTCGCTCGTGTAAGTTGTCAGTTTCGTTATTTAATAAAGCCCGCTTTTGCGAGTAAGCTCATCGATATATCTGCGCCGGTTGGCTGCTCAGCACCTTTAATAAGACGCTCTAAATAACGTGCAATTTGATCGACCTCTAAATTAACTTGGGTGCCTACTTTAAAGTCGGCAATCGTTGTTTGACCACTGGTGTGCGGCACAATTGTTAATTTAAATTTATTACCCTCTACAGCGTTAACTGTCAGGCTTATGCCATCAATACATACCGATCCTTTGTAAGGTATGTATTTCATTAAACTTTCATCGGTTGTAAGCCAATATTCAGTCGCTCTCGCATTTGGTGTAATTGCAGCAATGGTTGCAATACCATCAACATGACCAGACACTAAATGCCCACCTAAACGCGAAACCGGCTGCATGGCTTTTTCAAGGTTAACCGTTTGCCCTATTGAATAATGCGCAAAACCAGTTAAATGAATTGTTTCGTTAGATAAATCAGCACTAAAGCCATCAATATGTTTATAAACTACGGTTAAACATACACCATTTGTTGCAATACTATCGCCCAGCTTCACGTCACTCATATCAAGGTCGGCGCTTTGAATGCGAATGGCTAAGTCGCCTTGTTTTTTTTGTAATAAAGCAATTTTGCCTGTGGCTTCTATTATCCCAGTAAACATAGCGCTACTCTTCTTAGTTAAGTGATTTTAATGAGTGCTTTTTTAACGCATTGATACGCAAATCGTCACCAACACGCACACACTCATTAAAGGATAAATCGATAGTATCTTGCATACTCGTCAATTCAGGGAAGTTTACTAAACTTTTAGCATCATAACCCATCAGTTTTGGTGCGATATAAAAAACATACTCGTCAATTAAATCGAGCTCGGTCATTTTCCCCGCAAGAGTTGCCCCAGCCTCAAGCCATATATTATTAAACTGATGCTTAGCGAGTGTTTGTAATACATCGGTTAAATCAACCTTACCCTGTTGCTCACGCACCGCTATGTGCTTAACAAAATGCGGCCACAGAGTCGATTTATCAACCTCGGTGGTAAAAATTATTACTGGGTGCGCTATTTTAAATAGCGCAAGGTTGGGTGTTAACCTATTTTGCGAGTCTATTATAACACGCACTGGCTGGCGAAGCGGTAAGTTGGTCGGTAATGAATACGGTAATTCGCTTTGCCGAACATTGAGTTTTGCATCATCAACAAGAACCGTATCGGCCCCCGTTAAAATGGCACAGCTTTGAGCGCGGTATAGCTGCACATCTTTTCGTGCAGCAGGGCCTGTGATCCACTTACTTTTTCCATTTTTTAGCGCTGTTTTACCGTCTATACTGGCTGCTAATTTGCAGGTTACGTAAGGAAGCCCTTGTTCCATTCGCTTAAAAAAACCAAGATTTAATGCGCGAGCCTGCTGTTCAAGCAATCCATAAGCGACTTCTATTCCAGCATCGCTCAGTATTTTAAGGCCTTTGCCTGCCACTTCTGGGTTGGTATCAACCATGGCAGCAATCACCTTTTTAATACCCGCAGCCTTGAGCCCTTCTGCACAGGGCGGCGTGCGCCCATAATGACTACAAGGTTCAAGTGTTACATAGGCGGTTGCACCCTTTGCTTTTTCACCGGCCACAGCAAGGGCATTTACCTCGGCATGCCCTTGCCCTGCTAATTGATGAAACCCTTCACCAATTATTTGATTATCTTTTACAAGTACACAGCCAACATTAGGATTAGGCGTTGTGGTAAATCGTCCTTTTTTAGCAAGCTCAATAGCACGCGCCATATATAGTTTATCATGCTCAGTAAATACGACTTGGCTGCTCACAATTATTCCCCTAAACGGGCAATTTCTTCGCCAAACTCGCGTATATCTTCGAACGAGCGATACACAGACGCAAACCTTACATAGGCTACTTTATCAAGTTTTTTAAGCGCCTCCATAATACATTCTCCCACCAAATGGCTCGAAATTTCTCGCTCACCCGTTGCACGTAGTTGTGATTTAATTATATTTACCACTTCATCAACTTGCTCTGTGCTAACAGGGCGCTTTTCAAGTGCACGATTTAAGCCATTAAGTAACTTATCTTCATTAAAGGGCTCTCGGCTTCCGTCTTGTTTAACAACACGGGGCATAACCAGCTCAGCCCCTTCAAACGTCGTAAAACGTTCGTGGCAATCGTTACATTCTCGACGACGGCGAACTTGATGACCACCGCCAACAAGGCGCGAATCTATAACTTTGGTGTCTTTTGCTGTACAAAATGGGCAATGCATAAATCAAGGTATCCGTTTTAAAAACAAAAAAGCCGCTAAAAAGCGGCTTTTATAATAACATGTTTACTTATGTGATCTAAATTACCGTTTTACTTTGTTAAGCGTAAACAGGTAGTTTTGCACAAATAGCTTTCACTTTTTCTTTTACTTGTGCTTGTACAGATTCATCAGCAATATTGTCTAGTACATCACAGATCCAGCCAGCAAGCTCTTTAGATTCAGCCTCTTTAAAACCACGACGTGTGATTGCAGGAGAACCAATACGCAAACCAGAGGTTACAAAAGGAGAACGCGGATCATTAGGTACTGAGTTTTTGTTAACCGTAATATTCGCATTGCCAAGCGCTGCATCAGCATCTTTACCAGTGATGTCTTTATCGATTAAATCAAGTAAAAAGAGGTGATTGTCTGTTTTACCAGAAACAACTTTATAGCCGCGATCTTGTAGCACGCTAACCATTGCTTGCGCATTTTTAACAACTTGTGTTTGGTATTCTTTAAATTCTGGTTGAAGAGCTTCTTTAAATGCCACTGCTTTTGCAGCAATAACGTGACATAAAGGACCACCTTGGCCACCAGGGAATACTGCACTGTTAAGCTTTTTGTAGATTGCTTCGTCGCCACATGCAGAAATAATTAAACCACCACGAGGGCCCGCTAATGTTTTATGCGTTGTTGTAGTAACAACATGTGCAAATGGTACAGGGCTTGGGTAAACACCCGCCGCAATTAAACCTGCAACATGCGCCATATCAACAAATAAATAAGCATCTACTTTGTCTGCAATTTCACGGAACTTAGCCCAATCAACAATGCCTGAATAAGCAGAAAAACCTGCAATAATCATTTTTGGTTTGTGCTCTAGTGCTAACGCTTCAACTTGTGCGTAATCAATTTCACCCGTTTCTTCATTTAGGCCGTACTGAATTGCATTGTACGTTTTACCTGAAAAGTTAACGTGTGAACCATGAGTTAGATGGCCACCATGCGCTAGGCTCATGCCTAAAACAGTGTCTAGCGGGCTTAATAATGCTTGAAAAACAGCTGCGTTTGCTTGCGAGCCAGCATGCGGCTGAACGTTTGCGTAATCAGTACCAAATAATTCGTTTGCACGGTCAATCGCTAATTGCTCGACCACGTCTACATGCTCACAGCCACCGTAGTAACGCTTACCAGGATAACCTTCCGCATATTTGTTAGTAAGTTGAGAACCCTGTGCTTCAAGTACGCGTGGGCTACAGTAGTTTTCAGATGCAATTAACTCAATGTGCTCTTCTTGACGTGATGTTTCTTTACTCATCGCGTCAAATAACTCTGGATCAAAGTCCGAAATATTCATGCTACGTTCTAACATTGGGGGCTCCTGGGCAACGTGTATGGTATTTTTTAGAGGCTATATTGTACGCTTAAAACCGCGCTTTGCCTACGTTCTTAAGTTGAGGATATTTAATCAGGGATTGAAACTATTTCACAGTCCTTTTAAGATGATATTTTTAAATAACTTACATAACTATTTTAAATGTTTTTCATTTATTACATTTAATTAGTTAATTGACAACGCTGTTTCACGGTTTAAAACATACAAAAAAAGCGGCCTAAGCCGCTTTAACTTTTGCTTTTTATTTAACCTAACTTAGCCAGTATTTCTGTGCGTAACGCGTCATAATCGGCGTTTATATCGCTTGCTAGGCATGGTTTAGCCAATGCGTCACTTAGTGGTTTTGGCATATTAAGCTCGATATTTAATATATCTTCCACGCTTTCTTTAAATTTAGCCGGATGTGCAGTTGCTAAAAAGATACCCGCAGCACCTGGTGCTCGGTTATTAACTAAACCTTGGTATGCAATTGCTGTATGTGGCTCTGCAACATACCCTGTTTGATGAATATTTTTCATCACTGTTTGAGTGTTTTGTTCGTCAACACTAATTGAATAAAAGTTGTCGTAACTAAACCAGTTGTTATCCAACATAGTTTGCACTCGTGGCCAGTTGTTAGGCTTACTTACGTCCATCGCATTTGAAAGCGATTCAAGCGTTGTATTTGGTGCCCAGTTTTTGTCTAGCATAAAACGTGGAACTGTATCATTCTGGTTAGTAGTTGCACTTAGCTTTCCTACTGGTAACCCTATTACAGCACCAATCATGGCGGCGCATACATTACCAAAGTTACCACTTGGTACAGAAATATGTGCTGTTGCACGCTTTTCTTTTGGCAGTTGCGCAATTGCTTCAAAGTAATAACACACTTGCGCTACTAATCGACTTATGTTGATTGAGTTAGCAGAATTAAGGCCAAGTGTTGATTTTACCTCGTCATCTAAAAACGATTTTTTAACAAGCTCTTGGCAATCATCGAAACTACCATCAACTGCGTAACAATGAATATTACCGCCTAAAGTAGTGAATAGCTTTTGTTGAGCCAGCGAAATTTTGCCTTTAGGGTAAAGAATAACCACATCGATATTTGGCTTATTATAAAATGCATGCGCTACTGCTGCACCTGTATCACCTGATGTTGCGGTTAAAATTGTAACCTTCTCGCCTTGGTTAAACTGCGCTAAACATTCAGCCATAAAGCGCCCACCAAAATCTTTAAAGGCAAGCGTAGGGCCATGAAACAGCTCCAAACAATAGATATTTTCCTCTACCTCGACTAACTTAACTGGAAAGTTGAACGCATTTTTAACCATGGCGGCAACGGTGTCACTTGGCAACTCATCACCAATTAAATGCGATAATATTTTGCCGCTACGCGTAACAAAATCCATATCAAGCAGTGCATCAACATCAGTCAATGGCGCTAAAGATTCAGGAAAAAATACACCTTGGTTACGCCCGAGTCCTGTTTTTACTGCTTCAACAAACGACACTTTTTGTGAGTTATCTTTTAAATTATGTAATTGCATGACTTCTTTTCCTATAAAACATTTAATTGACGCGTGCCGTCGTTATCTAACTTACAAATATGGCAAAAGCCTTGCTCATTTATATAATTATCTTTTAGCCATTTGGCGCATTGCTCAGCCGCTTCCAGTGTTTTACATACAGTAAATAACGTAGGGCCTGCACCTGAAATACTCACTATTTCAGCACCCAGTGCGGGTAAACTTGCTTTGGCCTCACTAAAGCCAGTAATAAGTGGCGCTCGATATGGCTCTGCTATTTCATCTTTCATAATGCTTAATGCATCGTCAAAACGTGCTGTTAGTAACAAGCTACTAAAGGCCGATAAACGCTGCGCAAACTCAATGCTTGCATGCATACTAAGCTCTTTAGGTAATACAGAGCGCGCTTTTGCCGTATTAAGCGAAAAGCCTGGAAACGCCGCGACGTAATACCAATTTTCATCAACCGGAAGTTCTATCGATTTATTAGGAATTAAATCGCCAGTTAGCTGCAAGCCGCCTAAATAACATGGTGTGATGTTGTCGTAATGGCGCCCGCCACTTACAACGGCTTCAAAATCTGCCATCAACTCAATTAACTCAACTTGGTTCAACTGTGTTTTTGCAAATTTATCAAGCGCTGCAAATGTAGCAACAACCGAACAAGCACTTGATCCTAACCCTGAGCCAATTGGCAGGTTTTTTTTAAGTTCAAGCTTTACTGAAGGCATATATGGAGCAACGTGCGCTCTGAAATGCACTAAGCACTGATATGCTAAGTTCTCTTTCGCATCACCCGGTAATTTATGAGCATACTCGCCAGAACAGACAAACTCATCATTAGTCGCTGCACTTACAACCGCTACGTCACCCAATAAACTGCCATCAATTGGCGAAAGTGCGGCACCCAATGCATCAAATCCAACTGCAAAATTACCAATAGACGCAGGTGCATATACTTCAATCATTTTTTACTCCTAGCGCGATAACGTTTTTAAAACATCTGCAAATACACCTGCAGCAGTTACTTCAGAACCCGCACCGTAACCACGAATAACAAATGGGCGTGGTTGGTAGTATTGGCTTAAAATAGCCAGTGCATTTTCACCATCACGAATAACATTAAGCGCATGTGATGAATCTACCGCCTCAATACCTACTTTACAGTGCCCTTCTTTAATTGTACCCACGTAACGCAATACTTTTCCTTCACTTGCTGCCTGCTCTATACGGGTATTAAAGTCAGCATCTAAGCTTGGCAGTTTTGCCATAAACTCATCAATACTGTCTCCTTCGGCAAATCCTTGTGGTAATACCGACTCAACTTCAATATCGCTTAGCTCTAGTTTCATACCTGCTTCTCGCGCAATAATGAGAAGTTTACGCGCAACATCCGTTCCTGATAAATCGTCTCGAGGGTCTGGCTCTGTGAAACCACTTTCTTTTGCTTTTATGGTTGCCTCTGACAATGACAAACCATCTTGAAGTGCACCAAACATGTAAGATAACGAACCAGATAAAATACCGCTAAATTCAAGTAGCTCATCACCCGCGCCAAATAACGACTGTAAATTGTCGATGACTGGGAGCCCCGCACCTACGTTGGTTTCATATAAAAATTTGCGATTGTTTTTTTGCGTTGCTGCTATTAAATCTTGATAGTAAGTGTACGAGCTAGTTGTTGCTTTTTTGTTGGCTGCGACAACATGAAAACCGGCATTTAAAAAGTCAACATATTGCGCCGCCAGTGCATCAGACGATGTGCAATCCACCAGCACAGGGTTAACTAAGTGGTTTTGCTTAACAAATTGCTCAACAAGTTTTAAGTCAAACGCTTGCTCTGATGCAGCTAATTTTTGTTGCCAATCACTAAACGCAATGCCTTCACTATCAAGATGTAGCTGACGCGAGTTTGCAACGCCATACAAGTTAAGTTTTATATTGCGCTTTTCAAGCCATGCTTGTTGACGCTCTAATTGAGATATAAGCTCTTGCCCTACTAAACCACACCCAAGCAAAAACACATCGATTGATGGCACATGTGTGAAAAAGTTCTCATGGCATATTTTTACTGCGTCGTTACATAACTCTCCATCAATCACAGCTGAGATAGCGCTTTCGGTGGAATCTTGTGCAATTGCCACTATATTTACTTGTGCTTGGCAAAGCGATGCAAAAAATTTAGCCGCTAAACCGCGGTGCGCGCGCATGTTATCGCCTACAAGCGTTACTATGGCTAAATTACGCTGTACTTGCACAGGTTCAATCAAACCTGCTTGTGATTCAAGTTCAAAAGCCGTTTGCAATGCTGTTAATGCAAGGGTTAAATCGCTTTCATGTACACAAAAGCTAATGCTAAATTCACACGACGATTGTGTGATTAACACAATCGACACGTTGTCATGAGCCAGCGCATTGAATACTTTTGAGGCCATGCCCACTTTGCCTTTCATGCCTGGGCCCGAGACAGTTAGCATAGCAAGGTCTTGCAGACTTGAAATTGCTTTTACCGGTTCGTCTGACGAATAATCATTACCGATTAGTGACCCTTGCGCGTCAGGGTTGTGCGTATTTTTTATTTCACAAGGAACGCCGGCTTTAGCGCACGGCAAAATAGTTTTTGGATGAAGAACTTTGGCACCAAAATAAGAAAGCTCCATTGCTTCTTTGTAAGACAAGAAATCGACTTTAGTGGCTTTTTTGATATAACGAGGGTCTGCACTGTAAACACCATCAACATCAGTCCAAATTTGGCAAACATCTGCCTCTAAACAAGCCGCAGCGATGGCTGCAGAGTAATCAGAGCCATTTCGGCCAAGGGTAGTCAGCTCGCCTTTATCATTGCTTGCTGTAAAACCTGGCATAATATAAATCGTGGCTGGGCTTTCTTTTAACACAGCTTGGAAACGCGCTTTGCTTGTTACTAAATCAACCTCTGCATCTATGTAGCCACCTGTTGATGCAACACAGCTAGTCGCTTCTAAATACACTGCTTGATGTGAGCTTAATAATCGCTGCATAAGCGATACACTAACACGCTCGCCAAAACTAATAATATAAGCGCGCACCTGTTCAGGGCAGCACTTAATTAATGACACACCATTAAGCTTATTTTTTAGCGCGTCAAAATCTGGCCAACTTTCAATTGCGCCATACTTTTTTTCTACGGCTGATTTCAACTCATCACAACGTCCAGTTAATGCCTCCCATAAAGGGCCAAAGTCATGGCCTTGCTCTGCAGCACTTGCCAGTGAAACCAATGAATCAGTCATCCCACCGGGTGCAGATAAGACTAATAGCATTTCATCTTTTAATTGTGCTTTAACTAATTGAGCTACCTGCTCAAGACAAGCAAAGTCGGCAAGTGATGACCCACCAAATTTTAAAACGCGCATTGTTTATGTTCCTCATTCCATAAAACGAAAAAAGGCCTGTGTTCTAAGTGAACACAGGCCTTTAAATTTGTTGCACCGACCTATGCCACTATCCAGAAAGAATGGTGGTTGTAATAATAAAGGTCAGTACGCGATTAAATGTTTTCATGGGGTAAGACTGCACTAACAAAGGCTATGCTGTCAAGCGCAAATTAAAAGATAAAACAGCCTTTTTTAACATAAAAAAACCTAGTGAATGCCAAATTTATGCAAAATACCATTCATTCGTGTTTTATCTATTGGTTTGTTTATAAAATCGATAGCGCCTAATTTAGCCACTCGCAACTTCATTTTCTCTTGTATATCAGCAGAAATAACAAGTACAAAACACTCAATCTTGTTTGTTTTTATGTATTCAAGAACGCCAACGCCGTCAACTTCAGGCATGGTTAAATCTAGGCATAACAAATCAAAACGGTTCGTTTTTAGTAGTTCAATCGCTTGTGCGCCATTTGTAGCTTGCTGAATATCGGCATTTATACACTGTTGCAAACATCTGATTACTTGTTTTCGTGCAACTGTTGAGTCATCACACACTAAAATAGAAAAATTCATATTATAAAACTACTAAATAAGCATAATTAATGTCGTTAAGGACAACGGTCGGTAGCAAGGTCGTATTTTTGTACAATGGTACCTATATTTACTACAAAATACCTGTGCTTTTTGTCCACATTTTGTAACAATCTATTATTGAATAAACTTAACAAGCTAAAAGGGATAGTTTACT
Source organism: Pseudoalteromonas sp. S408 (assembly GCF_005886645.1). Taxonomy (NCBI): domain Bacteria; kingdom Pseudomonadati; phylum Pseudomonadota; class Gammaproteobacteria; order Alteromonadales; family Pseudoalteromonadaceae; genus Pseudoalteromonas; species Pseudoalteromonas sp. S408. The sequence continues at coordinate 28,475 of NZ_PNDY01000021.1, forward strand.
ATTGCGAAAATGCATAAAAAACAAACAACAATTAGTTTATCAATAATATATAAACACTCCGATATAGGTAGTGTGTAATAAACAAAAACAAAAATCAGCCTTTATTTGTCATAAAATAAATCATTTATTATTTGTTTTTAAGCATTTATTGACTAGATTTTAAATAGTAGTGCAAATACTTAATTAAAGTTCAAGGAATTATTGATACCCCATGCTACAAAAAAGCCTTTCTAAAAGATTACTGACCAGTGTGTTATCGGTCTATTTTTTGCTTACCTTTGTAGTGACATGCGGGCAGGTACTTGCCGAGTACATAAATACTAAAGATTACATTAAAGATGAACTTGCCACTTTGCAAAAAACCTTTAGCCGCAGTTTAACACGAGCAATTTGGGAGCTTAATACAAAGCAAACAATAACGACCGCAGAGGGCCTGCTAGCTATTCCTATGATTGAGGGAATTATTGTGCGTGATGATAGTGGCGAGGTTATTTCACAACTTGGCCGCTCTTTAGATATCCATAAGCTCTACAGCCAGCAACTTGTTCAAGAAGAAGCCATGTTGGAAGACTCAAAATCAGGGTTATTTGGCTATACCTTCCCACTCATTTTTGAATTTTCAGGACGGGCTACGCAAGTAGGTGATGTAACGTTATTCTCCAGCAGAGAAGTGGTACTGAGTAGAATAATGGTATCAATCTACTTTTTGATTGGTAATGCCATGATTAAAACAACATTTTTAATTATTTTATTCTTAATGGCGTTTAGAAAATTACTCACCGACCCACTTTATCAACTCACCGAACAAATCGAAAACCTACAACTCGATGAGCTAGAAGGGCAACACATCGAAATTGAGACCGAAGAGCACAATGAACTTAAAGTAATGGAGCAATCTTTTAATAACCTAATCGATAAGGTTGTTCAGTACAGAAAAGAGCTCGAGCGAACTCAAAGCAAATTAATTGTGAGCAACGAAAAATTAGACCAACATAATATTCAGCTAGAGCAAGATGTTGCCCGTAAAACGTCTAATTTAAGTCAAGCAATGATGGAATTACAACAGCAAAAATATGAATTAGAAAAACAAAAAATAGTCCTTACCGATGAAATAGACTTGCGCCGAAGCACCGAGCAAGAGTTGCTCACAAAACAAACAGAATCGCAACGTTACATTGACGAGCTAAAACTTGCTCAAGAACGACTTGTTGGTACAGAAAAAATGGCCGCTTTAGGAGGGTTAGTTGCGGGGATCACCCACGACATAAATACCCCCATCGGCATTGGTGTAACCGCGGTATCATTTTTAGAAGAGCGCTTAAATAAGCTTGAAAGTGCCTATGCTGAAAAAACACTTTCCCCTAAAGCATTAGAAGAATTCATTAACGAAGCTAAGCAAAGCACAAGCTTGCTTACAACAAATTTAGATAGAGCCTCAGACCTCATTGCAAGTTTTAAGCAAATTGCTGTAGACCAAGCCAGTGAGGCTGTGCGTACCATAAACTTTAAAGATTATGTAAATGAAGTAATACGCTCGCTTCACCCTAAATTAAAAAAAACATCGCACACTATCAATCTGCAATGCCCCGATGACCTAGTATTAAATTTGCCAGCCGGCGCCATAAGCCAAATATTTACCAATCTCATAGTTAATTCACTTATTCATGGTTTTGAAGGTAAAACCAATGGTGTAATGGATATTACTATTACCAGTGACGAAAAAAACTTAACCATTGACTACAAAGACAATGGTAATGGAGTACAACCAGATCAACTTGAAAAACTGTTTAACCCGTTTTTCACCACCAAACGCGATGAAGGTGGAAGTGGTTTGGGCACTCACATAATGTTTAATTTAGTTAAGCAAACTTTAAGCGGCTCAATTGAGGCAACAAGTGAACCTGGTGAAGGGTTGCATTACTTTATTCAGTTTCCTAAAAATATGGCTAAACCACTTTCTATATTCAATTAAAGTTAATTTAAATAGTCGTTAATCAGTCATTTCGAGGAACGATTTTTATTGCTATGATTGAGCAAATTTTTCAGATGGATTATCTCCCCTATGTGGTTTAGTAACCTTATTTGTTACCGCTTTAAACAAGATGTTTCGTACACACAAGAAGACTTTGATAAAGCTCTAGAACAAGACCTATTTCGCCCTTGTACAGGCCAAGAGCTCTCTACCTTTGGCTGGACTAAAGCATTTGGAAAGCATAGCGAAGCACTTTCTCACTTCTCTCAAAAGAGTATATTAGTATGTGCTAAACGCGAAGAAAAAGTATTACCGGCTTCTGTAATAAATGAATTAGTTGCCGAAAAAGTTGACCAAATCGAAGCTGAAGAAAATCGTCCAGTTAAAAAGAAAGAAAAAGACGAATTAAAAGAAAATATTCTTCATACCTTACTTCCTCAAGCATTTAAAAAGTCGAGCCTACAGTTTGCATTTATTGACCAAGAAAATGGGTGGGTTGTAGTAAATAGTGCAAGCTTTAATAAAGCTGAAGAGCTTTTAGCACTATTACGCAAATCATTAGGTACACTCCCTGTCGTGCCTGCATTTGCAAATTATGACCTTGATGTATTTTTAACTGATTGGCTAACTAACTTTACCACACCAGAAGGCTTTGCAATTGGCTCTGACGCTGAACTTGAAGAAGCTGATGACAGTGGCGCGCAAGTTAAATTAAAAGGCCATGATCTGTCGTGTGATGAAGTTAAATCACACCTTGAAAGTGGTAAACGCGTTACTAAACTAGCCCTCGATTGGCAAGAGCGTGTTAAATTCATGTTGCAAAATGATGGTTCAATCAAACGTTTGAGTTATTCAGATACATTAAAAGAAGAAAACGCTGACATACCTAAAGAAGATATGGCAGTAAAACTTGATGCCGATTTTATTTTAGCATCTGAAGAAATTAAACAATTGCTAGAAGAGCTAACCCAAGGTTTAGGCGATGCTGACGATTTAGTTACCCCCTAAGCACGCGTTAAATAGTAATAAAAAAGCACGATATTTAATCGTGCTTTTTTATTACGCTAAATTTAAGGCTTAATTAGCTAAACATGTCTTTTACGTCTACAAGCATTTCATTGTATTCATCGCTTGAGAACAACTGCATAGATGAAATAACACCTTTATCAATATAAGTTTGTAGAGCTGCTGATTTATCAGATACCTGTAAAGTCCCCTCTAAAATAGCCCCAATTCGAATAAAATCTACATAACTTATTTGTTCTGGTTTATAGCTTGGGTCAGCCCAACTTAATGCCACATTTGAAAACTCAACAGGGAATTCCCACGCATCCATGATTGATGACCCAATTTTGCCACTTAGCTTTTGAATAGCATGTGCTAAAAAGCTAGGATTTGCAAACACCTCAGGGTGGCGCTCAGCTTCAGTTAATATAGGTAATACACCAATGTTATAAACTAAAGCCGCTAACGTAATTGAATCTCGATTTAACGACGTACGTTTATTATTTTGTAAGTAAAACTCCATTAACGTAATTGAATGACTCGCCACCGTTAATGTTTTTTGCCACGCTTTACCCATATAGCCTTTGATAAGATCATTGTTAGAAACAAATAATTGTTCCATAGCCATTGCTGTCGCTATGTTTTTAATTTGACGCAACCCAATGCGGGTAACTGCTTGATGTAAGGTAGATACCTTAACCGCACGTCCCATAATTGCACTATTAGCTACTTTAATCATACGAGCAGATAACGAAGGATCTTGTGAAATAACCTCCGACATTTGCATTAAATTAACTTCAGGGTTGTCTGCAGCTTGGCGAACTTTAACCGCAACTTCAGGTAATGTAGGTAATACAAGTGTATCGTTATTTATTCTATCAACTAATATTGTTAATAATGCATTCTCTGTAGACATAAAGCAGTCATCCTTTTAGTTGTAATAGTACTACACGCTACAACAGTTAATTTTTATAATAATGAACTTACAATCAGTATTGCCTAACTTACCGTTAAAGTTAAGGAAATTATATAATTTTATTTTGCTCTCTTATTTTCAACAACACAATTACCATACACCGCCTAATACTTGCTATTTACTGTTTAGGTTTGCTTTAATGCTGTCACAATATAGTAGCGTGCCGCCAATGAGCCCCAAAACAAGCGTCTACCCATTATTAAATTAACTTTTAAATAGGCAAAATAATGATCTTAAATAAAATTAGCCAAGCCATTATACTCTCTGGTGTTGTTTTTCTGAGTGCATGTTCAGAACAACCGTCATCATCTTCAGAGACCACATCGCAAACACCCGTAAAAGTAATGGGGCCTGAGCTTATTAATGTTGATAAACAACGCTTAGACATATACACCGACTTTAGCTTACAAAGCGATTTATCACACTTAAGTGACAATCAAAAGGCAATGGTTGCTATTCTGATAGACGCATCAAAAATAATGGATGCCTTATTTTGGAAACAAGCATTAGGTGAAGATAAAGATGCCTTTTTAGCAAAACTAACTGATCAACAAATTCGCAAATTTGCCGATATAAACTACGGCCCGTGGGATCGTTTAAATGGCGATGAAACGTTTCTTTCAGGCTATAAAGGAAAGCCACTGGGTGCACAGTTTTACCCTGCTGATATAACTAAAGAAGAGCTTAATAACGCGGACGTAGAAGATAAAACAGGCCTCTACTCAATTATTAAACGCGACGAACAAGGTAAGCTTTACAGCGTGCCTTACTCAAAAGAGTACGCAACAGAACTTGCAAAAGCAGCCGACCTACTTCGCCAAGCCAGCAAACTTGCCGACAATAAAGAATTTGCAAATTACTTAAATCTCCGTGCTGACGCGCTTCAAAAAGATGATTTTCAGGTATCTGACTTTGCATGGATGGACATGAAAAATAACCCAATCGATGTGGTTATTGGGCCAATTGAAACCTACGAAGACCAATTATTTGGTTATCGTACTGCCTATGAATCTTATGTATTAATTAAAGATTTAAAATGGAGCGAGCGTCTTGCCAAGTTTGCAGCCTTTTTACCTGAGCTTCAAAAAGGTTTACCTGTTGATGACAAATATAAACATGAAGTCCCCGGATCAGATGCAGACTTAAACGCGTATGACGTTGTTTATTATGCTGGTCATTCAAATGCCGGCAGCAAAACCATTGCAATCAACTTACCAAACGATGAGCAAGTTCAGTTAGAAAAAGGCACGCGCCGCCTACAACTTAAAAATGCCATGCGCGCTAAATTTGATAAAATATTAGTACCTATTTCAGAGCAGTTAATTGTGCCTGAGCAACGAAAGCACATTACCTTTGATGCTTTTTTTGCTAACACCATGTTTCATGAAGTAGCGCATGGTTTAGGTATTAAAAATACGATCACAGGTAAAGGAACGGTTCGCCAATCATTACAAGAGCACGCAAGCGCACTTGAAGAAGGTAAAGCCGACATTTTAGGTTTATACATGGTTGAGCAGTTATTAAATAAAGGCGAGATCAGCGAAGGAACTATTGAAGATTACTACATTACCTTTATGGCCGGCATTTTCCGCTCAGTGCGTTTTGGTGCGTCAAGTGCACACGGGAAAGCGAATATGATTCGCTTTAACTTTTTTGCACAAGAAGGCGCATTTTCTAAAAATGAAGAAGGCTTGTACCGCGTCAACATGGAAAAGATGAGTATTGCTATGGCTAAGCTTTCTCGTCTAATTTTAACTTTGCAAGGTGACGGCGATTACCAAAAAGTCGACCAGCTAATTGCAACCCATGGTGATATTAAAGAGTCACTCACCAAAGATTTAGAAAAACTAAGCCAAGCTAACATTCCAGTAGATGTCACATTTAAGCAAGGTAAAGACGTACTTGGTCTTAACTAAAACTAAAAAGGCGTTACAATTAACTGTGTAACGCCTTTAGTTTCATTTGCTTATAACATCTCGCACTTTAGATTCCAGGCTCTTCATTCCCCAGCGCCTTCCTTTTTCAAGCGCCTCTTCAATACTTAACCCGTCTTCATGGGCTGAAATAGCAACTAAAGCCCCAACTCGATTACTACTAGCACAATGAACCAAAACCGGCTCACCGTTTAGTTTTTTAAGTAAATTTGCTAAGTTGCGTGCATTCGCGACTGTAATATCTTGGGCACCAGAAATAGGCAATGCGTGATAATCCATACCAAGCGTTTGAACAAACTCACCTTCATCCCAATCTTGTTCATTTGTCCCACGTAAATTTATAACGTGCTTCACATCTGCTTTAGATAATTGCTTTAATTGCTCTTTGCTGGGCTGTGCAGCCGAATACACAAGGTTGCTATGAACAGCAAAGTTCTTAATATCAGCTTTTTTTACAACCTCGGTATTATTTACCTGCTCAGTAGCAGCAACATAACCGCCCGATAACGCAATAACAAATAAGCTCGTAGTCAGGGTTTTAAGTAATTTCATTTTAATCCTCACTTGTGTAAATGTTTTCGCTTTTAAAAACGTGCTTTTATTTTTTCTATTTGTTCTTCAGTGTAAGGGACTGCCGCAAACTTACCCCATATTGGCGCAGGCCACGCCTTATCAGTTTTAAATCGTGCAATATGATGAATGTGTAGTTGCGGCACCATATTCCCTAAAGCCGCGACGTTTAATTTATCTGGGTTAAAAACCTCAATAAGTAACTTACTTAGTTTTGCAGACTCTTTTAAATACACCACTTGATCGTCTTCAGATAAGTCGATTATTTCTTTTAAACCAGCTTGCCTTGGTACTAATACAAACCAAGGATACAGGCTATCGTTTAATAAAAGCACCTTGCAAAGAGGCCAATCGGCTAACTCGATACAATCTCGTTGAAGTTCAACAGCCAGTTCAAATTGACTCTCAGTCATTGTGTTTATCCTTGTTAATCTTTAATAATTGCTACTTTATAGCATTTAGTTGCAGTTGCACACGCTTGGCTTTACCATTCAAAATAATATTTATACTGAGCTAAGGTAACCTTGTGCTAAAAAAAATAAAACACCTCTCACTTGCTGTACCACTTATTGTTGGTGCTATCAGTGTTCAAGCAAAACCTTTATCGCTAGAACGGATTTTTGATGACCCAAGCCTGTCAGGTAAATCTCCCGTTCAACTTAAATTTTCGCCAGATGGAAGTCGTGTAACCTATTTACAAGGTAAAACTGACGACTACAACCGTTACGATTTGTGGGAATATAACCTAGACGATAACACTAATCGCGTATTAGTCGATTCAGCCGAATTATTTTCTGGCCCTGAAAACCTATCTGATGAAGAAAAAGCACGCCGTGAACGCCAACGTATTTTTGGCAAAGGCATCCTAGAGTACACATGGTCAACCGATGGCAAAGCGCTTTTGTTTCCGCTTAATGGTGATCTGTATTACTACGACTTAGCCTCAGCTAAAAGTAAAAAGCTGACCAACACAGAAGCATTTGAAACCGACGCACGCTTTTCGCCAAAAGGTAACTACGTATCGTTTATACGAGAGCAAAATCTATATGCGTTAGAACTTCATTCAGGTAAAGAAATTCAATTAAGCCAAGATGGCGGCGGCGTTATTAAAAATGGCATGGCTGAGTTTGTAGCGCAAGAAGAAATGAGCCGCATGACAGGTTACTGGTGGTCTGGTGATGAAACTAAAATCGCTTACACCCGTGTTGATGAATCCCCTGTTAAAGAAGCTATTCGTAACGAAATATATGCCGACGAAGTAAAATTATTTAATCAGCGCTACCCTTTTACCGGTACCGACAACGTAAAAATTCAGTTAGGTGTCGTTAAATTAAACGATCAAAAAGTTGATTGGATTGACTTAGGTAAAAATCAAGACATATACATTGCCCGTGCTAAATGGTTAAAAGACAGCAAAACGCTTTCTTACCAATGGCAAAACCGCTCACAGCAAACTTTAGAACTACGTTTTTATGACTCGGAGTCTAAAAAGCAAAAAGTAGCCCTAACCGAAAACAGCGATACATGGATCAACCTGCATTTTGACCTCGTTTTTTTAAAAGACAAAAAACACTTTGTGTGGGCGTCTGAGCGTGATGGATTTAAGCACCTGTACCTTTACCGCACAAATGGACAGTTAGTTCGTCAAATTACATCGGGTGACTGGGCTGTTGATAGCTTAAAAGGCGTTGATGAGAAAAAAGGCATAGTGTACTTTGCAGGCAGAAAAGATACACCACTTGAAAGCCATTTATACAGCGCGCCTTTATTTAAAAAAGGCGACTCTAAACGAATCACTGAAAAAGGCCAGTACCACAACGTCGTACTTGCAAAAGATAGTAAAACGTTCATCGATACAAGTTCTTCAGTGAACAAACCAAACTCAGCGGCACTGCGCAAAGTTAACGGCGAATTTATTACATGGCTTGAAGAAAACAAGCTAGATAACAACCATCCACTTACTCCTTACCTTAGTAATTTAGCTAAACCTGAATACGGGACAATTAAAGCTGAAGATGGTCAAATAATGCATTACCGCCTATTCAAACCAACTAATATGAGCGCGGGTAAGAAACACCCTGTCATTGTAAATGTATACGGCGGTCCACATGCTCAGCGCGTTACAAATAGCTGGCGTAGCAAAAATTTATACTTTCAATATATGGCGCAACAAGGTTATGTGATTTTTCAACTTGATAACCGTGGTTCGTACAACCGTGGTAAAAAGTTTGAAGACGCTATATACAAAAACCTAGGTGACGTTGAAGTAGCAGACCAAATTAAAGGGGTCGAATTTTTACGTACACTTGACTACGTAGATGCTAAGCGCATTGGCATATATGGCCATAGTTACGGTGGTTACATGGCATTAATGACCATGTTTAAAGCTGGTGACTACTTTAATGCCGGTGTGTCAGGTGCGCCAGTAACAGATTGGGCATTATATGACACCCATTACACCGAGCGTTATTTGGGTCACCCTGATACGAATGCAAAAGGGTATGAAGCCAGCGCAGTATTTCCATACACCGATGGCCTTAAAGGGCCACTGATGATTTACCACGGTATGGCAGACGACAATGTATTATTTACCCATGCAACTAAACTATTCAAACAACTGCAAGACAGTGAAAAGCAGTTTGAAATGATGACCTACCCAGGTTCAAAGCATAGTTTACGCGGTAAACAGGTTCAAACTCATTTACATCAAACTATTACGAATTTCTTTAACCGTCATTTTGATGTTAAATAACAAACAGTAACTTACTTATGAAGGCTGATTTTTAATCAGCCTTTTTTATTTAAAGCCAATCTTAAACTCAGCCTTTGTTCAATGGTTCCTATAAAGATCGAAATTAACCCTCAAAAGATAAACATCCCCTAGATTAAATGCATATTTTTACTAAACTTATTTGATGCACTTTTTTGTGCAAATAAATAAAGGATACGCACATGCTTAATCTTCGACGTTTTAGTATTTTTCAGCGTTTTGCTATGTTGGTTGGCATTGTTATTTTTGGCTTAATTGTGTTGAGTGTTTCTAGCTTAAATAACCAATATAAAGCCCTTAAATACGAACAATACCTAAAAACACAAAATGTAGTGGAAACCGCTTATAGTATTATTGAACACTTTTACACACTCGAACAAAACAATACACTCACACAGCAGCAGGCACAAACGCAGGCAATAAGTGCAATACGTGCCCTTCGCTACGATAAAACTAATTATTTTTGGATAAACAACTACCAACCAGAAATGGTAATGCACCCAATAAAACCTGCCCTTGAGGGTAAAGATTTAACAAACAATAAAGACCCAGACGGTAAAGCGTTGTTTGTTGAAATGGTAAACATTACTAAAAAAGACGGCGAAGGCTTTATCCCTTACAAATGGCCAAAACCCGGCGAAGAGCAACCCGTTGATAAAATCGCCTTTGTAAAAGGGTTTAACCAATGGCAATGGATAATTGGCTCAGGTGTTTACTTAGACACCATTGATGCGGCCTTTTCCTCTCAACGTAATCTTATTATTTTAAATGCTGTGGTGATGATTGTAGCTGTTATTGCATTTAGCTACTTTATAGGGCGAAGTGTGTTACTACCGACGCGACTTGCTGCCAATATGATGAAAGATATTTCGCAGGGTGAAGGCGACTTAACACGTACTTTAAATGAAGAAGGTAACGATGAAATTTCGAAGCTATCGCATTCATTTAATTTATTTGTTTCTAAAATGCGTGAATCTTTGGAACACGTATCAAAAAGTGCAAACGATGTTAACGAACACGCCCACACCGTTGACGATTCAACAAAAACTAGCCAATCATTCATAGAGCTACAAAACGACAGCTCGACACAAGTTGCAGCGGCAATGGAGCAAATGACCCACCAAATACATGATGTGAGTAGCAACGCAGAAGCCGCAGAGCAAGCAGCTAACGATGCAGCACAAAATGCATCAACGGGTAAACATGTCGTCGCAGAAACAATAACCGCCATAGAAACACTTTCAGCAAACATTGAAACAGTAAGCCGTGTAACTGAAGATTTAGCGAATGAAAGCCAAAACATAGGCTCTGTACTTGATGTAATTAGAAGTATTTCGGAGCAAACAAACCTACTCGCACTGAATGCTGCAATTGAAGCCGCACGAGCGGGTGAACATGGCCGGGGGTTTGCAGTAGTTGCTGACGAAGTGCGCACACTTGCCAGTAGAACGGGGCAAAGCACGGATGAAATTCAATCAATGATCAGTAAGCTACAAGAAGGTACCCGTGCGGCTGTAGACGCAGTAAAAGCTAGCCAAACACTTTCTGTATCAACTGTTGAACAGGCGTCCTCTGCTAATAACTCACTTAATGAAATAGAACGACTCGTTTCTATTATCACTGAAATGAACAGCCAAATTGCACGTGCAACAGAGCAGCAAACTCAAGCTGCAGATGAGGTAAACTTACGCATAAACGATTTATCTCAATCAACTGAACAGTCGTTAGATAACACCAAGCAACTTAACAGCGCAAGTGACAAGCTCAAACAAAGTAGTACAGAGCTTTCATCTATTGTTAATCGGTTTAAATTACATTGAGTATAAAAAAAGCCCTGTTAAACAGGGCTTTTTAATCTAAGCAGTTAACTACTTATAAGCAGTAACAGGCAAATAAACTAGCAACAGAAGCCGCTGTTGGTTTGCCATGTTGCCAATCACCGCCTTCAACACCGCTACCTGCAATATCCATATGCACGTATGGCAATGGCTGTGCAGCGTCAGTTCCGTGTTTATCAAGTCCGCCAACAACAGCTAAAAACGCCATAGGGAACTGGTGACCACGTGCAGTAACCGCTGAAGCGGCGTTATTACTTGAAAGTACATCATCTGCTAAGGTACGTGGCTTAATAAAATCGTAATCTTCACGGCGCGAGCGCGATACTTCAGCACCATCTGCCCATAAATCACCACAATCAGCAATTTGGCGAGACACTTTAGCAAGCCGTGCTGGGCCATTTTCTACATAGGCACCATAAGGTCCCATAGCTCGTGCAGCATGACCTGTAAGCGTTGCCACGGTAAACAGTGTAGGATTAACTTCTGTTTTAGCTAAATCTTTCATTTCGCTTAATAGGTCACCCATTGCCAAACGTCCTTCAGCATCAGTATTACCAATGCGTACGCGCACACCTTCACGGCTGGTAATTATCTCATCAGGTACAAAACAATCAGACCCAATTGAATTACGCACTACCGCTAAGTAAGCAATAACCTTTACACCTTTTGGTTGATAATCAGCAACGGCCTTCATAAAGCCTGCAACCGACGCAGCCCCCCCCTTATCACGACTCATACCAGCCATGTAACCACCCACTTTCAAATCAGCACCGCCGGTATCGTAAACAAGGCCTTTACCAACAAACATAAGTGTACGGGTCACTTCGCCTTCAGGTACATACTCAAGTTTTACAACGCGTGGGTGGTGGCGTTCAACCGAATAGGATGCACGCGCAACAGTACTTAACATAGGGTAGTTTTTGTCAATGTCGGCAATATTGTCAATAACATCAACTGCTATATTTGTGCCTTTAAATAAATCAACACAATAATCTGCAAAGCGAGGGGGCGCCATACGCTCAGGCTCAGTACCACATAAATCACGAGCAGCATACTGGCCAGCCGCAATCGCATTAACGGCTTTAACTGTCTGCGAGCTCGCATTAATTAACCCAATAGTGGCTATCGGTTCAATGCCCTCGCCATGGTGCTCACGTGCTTCTAATGGCTGCCAAAGCGCTTGGCACATACCTAAAAATGCAACTTCTAGCGCATACTGATAACGGCTATCACCTGACAAGCTAGGTAAAAATAAGGCCGGGTTTACACTACCTGATAACTTAGCTTCATTAATTGCAAGTTTAGCGGCATCAAAATAACGACGCACATCGTCGTAATCTCTATTTAATGGTCCTGTTGGTGCTAAAATCACGCGCTTATTGTCAATAACAAGTAAGGTTACTTGCTTGCCAATACGCGCATCAATTTTTGACTGAGCTAAAACTGCATCGCGTAGCGAATTATTAGGTAATTGAGAAAAGTCATCACTTATGATGATCAGTGCGTCATGTGATGCACATTCAAGGCTAGCGCTTGTTACTTGGGCTAACACGGCTTTAGGGTATGCCATAAATACAGATCCTGTTAAAAACATAGACCTTTATTATCGTCGATTTGTATATTGAAGACCAGTAAGATGCGATAAGCGTTTAATTTATCTAAAACGCTTGTTAAAAATTTTACGCATTAATCCAAAATGCTCAATTGTAAGTTACGCTCTGGCTGGCTTTTAATACCGACGCCAATACCTAATAACCTAACAGGCTGCTGCAACCCTCGTTGGTACGCCTTAGTAAGTAACTGTACAAAAATTTCGGTATTTAATTGGTGATAAGCCTGATCGGCTGACGTAACCACAAAATTAGCAAATTTCACTTTTACACTCAGTTTGTTGATACGACTTTGTAATTGTTGCTTATCAAGCCTACGCGTTAATTCATCAATTAAGCTAGGGATCTGATCCAAACATTCTTGGAGGCTGGTTTTATTGTATTCGTAGGTGTGTTCAACACTTAGCGACTTACGTATCCGCTCAGTTGAAACGCTACCAATGTATTCTCCCGCACATTTTTGATAAAGCGATACACCAAAATTACCCACATGCTGCTGCATCCAGTTCACCCCTTTTTCACGCACATCCCTTCCAATATAAAGCCCTTTAAGATTTAACCTCTCTAATGTCACTTTCCCCACACCGGGAATTTTCCCTAGCGGCAGCTGTTCCAAAAATTGGTCAACCTCATTAGGTAGTACAACAAATTGGCCATTTGGCTTATTTTCGTCACTGGCTATTTTAGCAATAAATTTAACGGGGGCCACACCCGCAGAAGCTGTTAATCCTGTAGCGTTATATATGTCAGCCCTTATTTGCTGAGCAATAAGTGTAGCACTGCCTTTACAGGCTTGGCTGTCAGTAACATCAAGGTAAGCTTCGTCAAGAGAAAGTGGTTCTACAAAGTGGGTATAGCGACTAAACACTTCGCGTATTTGGCTCGATATTTCTTTATAAACAGCCATACGTCCGGGCACAATAACCAAATCAGGACATAATTGCTTAGCATGGTAATTAGACATCGCAGAGCGCACGCCAAACTCTCTGGCTATATAGTTGGCAGTAGATAACACGCCGCGCCGACTGTTGCCGCCAATAGCAAGCGGTACATTTGCAAGCTTTGGGTTGTCTCGCATTTCTACCGCCGCATAAAAGCAGTCCATATCTATGTGTATAAACTTTTTCATCACCACAATAAATACTGTTTATTTACACAGTTATTATCATGTAATCACTATTGATAATCAAGCTTAGTGGCAATTAAAAAAGACGTTTATTGTTTTCTTGCTCTTTCATGCTTCGTAGCCAAAGCAAAACTTCAAAAAAGAACCCTGCCAAAATAAGAATAATAGCACCAGAGGCGTTACCCATTGCATAACAGGTAAACGACGCTATAAAAACTAAACTAGCTAATAACCAATTAATTATATTTTGCATGTGTGTGCTCCTGTGTGTGTTTTTTAACTGTATACCAAAATCAATTGGTTACAAAGTTTTTTAAAACCACCTAATTACAAATTCCCTTGAGCTCGCTAGTTCATATTGATAACCTAAGTGCTTTAAAGTTAAGAGCTATAAGTACATGCAAAGGTTCAAAGATAATCACCCAATTCATACCGACATCACTGTAGCATGGGCCGACATGGACGCCCTTCAGCACGTTAACAACGTGGTATACCTGCGTTATTTTGAAATAGCCCGAATAGACTTTTTAAATAAACTAAACTTATTCGACACCATTAAACCTGGTGGTATTGGCCCTGTAATAAGTGAAAATACGGTTCGCTATAAACGCCCGGTTACCTTTCCAGACACCCTAACTGTTGGCGTGACTATTTCAGATATTAAAACCGACCGATTTGTTATGAATTACAGTATATTTAGTCACGCACAAAATGCCATAACCACTACAGGCACATCAAAAGTAGTCATGTTTGATTTTAAAACGGGTGCAAAAGCGCCTATTACAGAGCCACTTTTATCAGCCTTAGTAAAATACGCCCAAGACGAGTAATAAGGAATTTTTATGCAATACAGCCCACTTGGTAGTAGCGGTGTTGATGTTTCAAGAGTCTGCTTAGGCAGTATGACCTGGGGCGTTCAAAACACCCAACGCGATGCAGACGAGCAAATAGCCTATGCATTAGATCGAGGCGTAAATTTTATTGATACAGCTGAAATGTACGCTGTTCCTCCCTCACCCGAAACCTACGGTAAAACAGAACATATTATTGGCGACTGGCTTTCTCGTAATCAACAAAAACGTAGCGACATAGTACTGGCAACAAAAATAGCAGGTAATGGCCTATCGTGGGTACGAGGTGGTGGCGATATAACGCGCCAAGCAGTTATAGAGGCGGTTGATAATTCCCTCAAGCGCTTGCAAACCGATTATATTGATTTGTACCAACTGCATTGGCCTAATCGTTCAACGCCACATTTTGCAAGGCAGTGGCCAGGAGTACTTAAATTTAGTGATGTAGATACGCACGCTCACCAAGCTGGCATGCTTGATATTTTAGAAGGCCTTAACGATTGTGTTAAAGCGGGTAAAATCAAACATTGCGGGCTTTCTGACGATACACCTTGGGGTATAAGTCAATTTGTAAGCTTAGCCAAAGAGCATAACTTGCCACGCATGGTGTCTATTCAAAATGAATTTAGCTTAGCCCATGCTAAAGACTGGCCCTATTTAATTGAGCAATGTGTACATGAAGATATTGCCTATTTACCTTGGTCCCCCCTCGCGGCCGGTTTATTAACAGGTAAATACCTTAATGGTGCTCGTCCTGAAGGTTCTCGATGGAGCTTTGCACAGCGAAACGGAATATTTAGAGATACGCCCAATGCTCAGCAAGCAACTAAGCAATATGCCGAGCTCGCATATGCAAACAACATAACGCCTGCACAACTTGCTCTTGCGTGGTGTAATCAGGTTGATGGAGTAACGTCTTCTATCATTGGCGCTACGACTATGGCGCAGTTAAAAGAAGACATAGACGCATTTAGCATTACTTTAGATGACGAAACCTTAGCAGGAATAGGAACTATTTTTAAAAACTTCCCTATGCCTTATTAGCTTAAGTTTGTACCTTAAAATTAATATTAAAGCAGGTAAATCACTACCTGCTTTTTTTAAAACTAATAAAAATGAATGTTTATTATTGTTAATTATTACCTATACTAAAAGTATTACTTTTTAAAAAAAGTCTGTGCAATGGCAAAACGCGTATTATTAATTAGTTTGTTACTTATATCGTTTACAGCGCTTGGCACTGCTAAGAAAGTAGAGCCCATTAAAGAAATAATTTGGCTACAAAGCTACACCCCTCCGTTTCACATAACTAAAAGCGATAAAGCGCCACAGGGAGGTCTTTGCGATAACCTGACAGAGCAACTAATTAACACTATCACTGATGTAAAGCATACACGGCTTGTTGTTCCACAGCAGCGTATTAATAAGTATTTAAATGAAGGTAAAAATGTATGCTTTCCATGTGTTATTTATAAAAAGAATAATAATCACATACTCAAACTATCAAACCCAACAACGGTTTACCCACCATTTTCCGTATTAACAACTAAAGAATTAGCCCCTAAATTGACCAAAAAATATGGCTCACCAATCAATTTAATTAATTTATTAGCCGATCAACACTACATTTACGGCCAAGCTGCTGCGCGTAAATTTTCAAATAAAATAAACACAATTATTAGCAATACAAAAAGCAATAATAGCTCGTCACTTAGTTGGAGTAGTGAAAATGAAAGCCAGGCTGTCATTGCGCGCTTAAGTCATGGTTTTATAGATTACTCTATTGATTACCCATTTATGGCAGACTACTTTAATAAACAAGAAAGGTTTAATAACATAGTTAGTCTCCCTTTGGCTGGGAACGAAACTGACTTTATACGAGGTGCTCTGGGCTGTGCTGTAAAAGCAGAAAATAACTTTGCATCTCAAGCTATAAAAAAAATTAATGACGCATTAAAGGCGACCATTTTACAATCACCTGAATACATTAAAAGCCAGCATATTTTTTTAAACTCTAATTTTGCTGACTTTAATAAACATTATCAACAGCAGGTTATTAACTTTGAACAACCTTCCATTGCTGTTCCAACAAACACTGCTCATTAGCGAATAAAGCAACAGTAAATGTACTGTTTGCAACAACCTCACCAACCCCTGAAGGGGTGCCAGTCATCACTACGTCACCATCGTCTAAGTGCATAAACTCGCTAATCTCTTGTAAAATTGCATCGGGTTTATGCAACATAAAATGAGTATCGCCTTGTTGCGTAACAACACCATTAATTTTTAGCTCAAATGTAAATTGTTGAGTGCTATCACTTACCACAATAAAATCACTAAAAATAACAGAGCCATCAAATGCCTTTGCGCGCTCCCAAGGTAACCCTTTATTTTTTAATTTGCTTTGTACGGTACGCTTTGTTAAATCAAGGCCTAATCCTATACCTACAAACTTTTTATTTTTTACTACAAAGCATAATTCTGTCTCGTAGTGTAAAACATCATCATTATGAAGCGCTTTTAAAGAGTGAGTAATGGCACTATTAGGTTTGTTAAATAACACCATTTCATCGGGAGTTTCGTTATTTAACTCTGCAATGTGGGCTGTATAATTTCGACCCACACACACCACTTTTGAAGGCGTTAATCTTTCAGAGTCTAGTGTTATAAACTGCATATAATTTAAACCTTATGCTTTAACTTATAAGTGTTTCTAATAAGCCTAAATTTATAGGTTTTAATAAAACACGATCAATATTTAAATCCTTTATCTCTGTAGGATCAGGTTCCGCACCACTTACAATAACTAGGCGAAGTTCAGGATAACGTTCATTAACCTGCTCACCTAAATCAATTCCACTGCCATCGGGTAAATGCATGTCTAGCAATACTTTATCAAATTGCTGATCGTGGTTAAGTATTTGCAAACACTGCGCGCAGCTTGATGCTATAACCGTCTCTACTCCTAAGCTTTCTAAAAGCAACTGGGTTATTTGTGCTGCATCGTCATCGTCCTCGACGAGTAAAAAGCGCTGCCTTTTTTCACTTAGCGCTTTAACTTGAATATCTTTTGCCTGAGGAGCATTTTCCGGCGACACTAAATAATCTTGAAGACATTGATATAGCGCACTGCTATCTACTGGTTTGGGTATCACATCGTTAAAACCAAGCGCGGCAAGCTCTTCGTGTATACCTTTCATTGTGGCAGCCGTAAGCGCAATTATTGGCCCTTTGTAGCCCATTTTTCTAAGCTCGATGGTTGCTTCTTTACCACCCATTACAGGCATATGAATATCAATAAAAATGATATCGTAAGGTGCCTTGTAGGCGTCGGCTATACGTACTTTCTCAAGTGCTTGTTGGCCATGCTCTGCATAGTCTACTCGCGCGCCGCAGCTACTGATCATGTGCCCAACGAGCATACGTAAGTCGCGTAAATCATCAACAACCAATACACGTCCATGCACTTTACTCGGCGTTAATTTACTTTGTAACTGCGGGACACTGCTAAAGTTAAGCACTTGCCGTTCAACATCACTAATGTCACCAGGGTACACCGAAATAGTAAAGGTAGAACCTTTGCCTATTTCTGAATGCAAACTTATATTGCCTTGCATACGAGATAATAGCTCTGCACATATTGCCAAGCCTAGCCCCGCACCGCCGACTGAGCGCGATTCAACATCCGCTATTTGTTCAAACGGTTTAAAAATCAGCTGTTGTTTTTCAGGGGCAATACCCATGCCTGAATCTTTAATGCTAAAAAAGAGCATTTCTTTGTTATCAACATGCTGCGTCCATGCCTTAACAACTATTTCGCCTTTATCGGTAAACTTAACTGCGTTATTAATTAAATTTATTAATATTTGTCGAACACGGGTGGCATCAAGGCGAGCAACAAGCGGGAGTGCTTGATCGGATTCAAAGCGTAAAGTTAAGCCTTTATCAAGCACCGACACACGCATTAACGTGTATACATCAGCAAGCATGCTATCAAGGTTTACTTCACTGAGCGTAAGCTCTAGCTTATCTGCGGCTATTTTTGATAAGTCTAATACATCATTAAGAAGGCTAAGTAAGTGCTTACCATTTCGATAAATAACCCCTAGCTCGTTTTCAGCTTGCTGACTAAAGTCGCTTTGCATCAACAATTCTGTGTAACCTAAAATAGACGAAAGCGGTGTACGTAACTCATGACTTAGGTGTGCTAAAAAACGGTCTTTTGAACGGTTTTCAGCTTCCGCTTTTAATCGCTCTACCCGTTCTCCTTCAACATCTTTTCGGGCAAGGGCGTAACGAATTGCACGAGCAAAACGGCTTGAGCTCATTTCTCCTTTAATCAAATAATCAACGGCCCCGGCATCAAGTGCTGCAGAGTCTAACTCATCATCCGATTGCCCAGTTAGCATAATAATAGGCCCGCTAAAGCCATTTGCTATCGCCTCTTTTAAAACATCAAGCCCATTAGATGCACCCAAGCGGTAATCAAGCAAACAAATGTCGTGCTCGTTTTTACTGAGCGTTTCAATTGCTTGCTCTGGAGAACTTACCCATTGAACGTTAAACGTATGTGAGTCTAATTGTTCCAAATAGTCGCAGGTGAGTATGTAATCATCTTCATCGTCTTCTACAAGCAGCAATTGAGTCACTTTATCTAACATACAATCTCCATTAATCGTTAAAAGTACTTGGTAGCTCTACAAATTCAACCCAGTATTTGCCTAGTGTTTTCATTAAATCAACTAAGCCGTCAAAGGTAACTGGCTTGGTAATGTATGAAGCCGCACCTAAGTTGTACCCTTTAACCATATCTTCTTCTTGTTTCGATGTAGTTAAAATAACAACTGGAATCCCTTTTAAATTTGGGTTTGCTTTAATCGCTTCTAACGCCTCACGGCCATCCATTCTTGGCATGTTTAAATCAAGCAAAATAAGTCCAGGGCGAGGAGAAACCTCTTTATCAGCAAACTTGCCCTTTCGCTCTAAATACTCAAGAAGCTCAACACCATCTTCAACAAAGTGAAGCTCATTGAGCACTCGACTTTCCGCGAGTGCATCTTGCGTTAATAAGCGATCATCTTCGTCGTCATCTGCCATTAAAATAGTAATTGGTTTAACTTTTGTGTAGGGCATTTAAGCCTCTCCTTGCAAAGTGAAAAGCGCAGCTTCCACAGGTAATTTTATAATGAAGGTTGCCCCTTCACCGTCTTTACTTTTAGCCGTAATAGTACCGCCATGGCGTTCTACAATTCGTCTGCACACAGAAAGGCCAATACCCGTTCCTTTATACTGTGAACGACCATGTAAGCGCTGAAATGGTACAAATATTTTGTCGGCATAGTCTTGAGAAAACCCTATACCATTATCTTTTATAGTAATAACTTGAAAGCTTAATTCTGCATTGTGATCTTCATTAAAAATAGCTTCGTGTTCGTAGCTAATTTTTATATGCGGGCTCGCATCTGGGCGTCTAAATTTAACCGCATTGGACAGTAAATTTAAAAAAAGCTGCTGCATTTGGCTTTTATCTGCCTGAATAACCGGTAGTTCGGCCACTTCAATTTGCGCATCTGACTCTTTTATTGCAATTTCCAAATCGCTAAGAATGTCGTCTACTACTTCATTTAAGTTGGTATCATCAAAGTCCTTACCTCGTGTAGTAACACGCGAAAACTCTAACAAGTCGTTAATTAAGTTCGACATTCGCTGTGCGGCATTTTTCATACGTCCAATATAATCTAAGCCTTTTTCACCTAAATCATCTTTAAACATGGTTTCTAATCGGTCACTAAATGCCTGAATTTTACGAAGTGGCTCTTGCAAATCATGGCTTGCCACAAAGGCAAATTCCTCCAGCTCTCGGTTACTTCGGCTTAACTCGTCTGAATACAAAGTGAGCTCTTGTGTGCGCTCAGATACCTTACTAGCCAATGTTTCGTTTTGCTTTTCAAGATCAAACCGATATTGAGCCGCATTTCTCAGGTTCATACGCGTCATTACAAACATACCAATAATCAGTATTGCGCTAGTAATCGCGGTAATTGCAAACGTAATTTTAGCTTCGTTTTTAATTTGAGCGAGTTTAGAGAAATGGCTTACCTTAAACAGTAATTCACGGTCTTGAATATCATTAACACGTTCACGAATTTGCTTATAAAGCTCTCGGCCTTTGTGGGTGTTTAAAATAGCGAGTGCACGGCGCTCTTTATCATCAAGCGCTAAATTAACGGTGTTTTTTAGCTCTTCAATTTTACTTTCTGTCAATACAAGCAGCTGAGCTATCCGCTCTGATTGGCCATCAATTTCTGAGTGCAGAGACTTAACATGATCGGTTTGCGCTTCAAGCTGCCCAACTGCATCGTAGTAAGGTGTGAGGTAATCATCTTCCTCTGTCAGCAAGTAACCACGCTGCCCAGACTCTGCCTGTACAATAGATAAGTGCAATTGCTCTATTGCCGAACTTAGCATGTTGGTGTTATCTAAGCTTTTTTGTGTTTGAGTTAACCCTTGAATGGTATTTAATGCTAAAAATGCATTACCCACAATAATAGATAACACCACAACTATAAAAGCCGCCCACGTAACGTTTGCTTTACCTTGTTGTTTTTGCATGCTTATTTTACTTTCCTGTTTGCGTATAAAACACGCATTAATTATTGAGAATCAACAATTTGCTGTAAGCTTTCACTGCATTGCTGGCAATTAACAATAATTTTATTAAGTGCCTCAAGTGCTTTTTCTTTTGGCATATCGTTTTCAAGTACCAACTTAATTAACTCTGCATTCATCGAAATGCGATTTAAAGGGGCTCTTGCGTCATGAACTAATTTATTAAGCGGCTCCGGTTGATTGCTCTGTGTCATGTTATCTCTCAACTTATTTATACTCGCCAATACCACCATAGGCATTCAGACGGTTGTAAAGTGTTTTAGTACTAATGCCCAGCATTTGTGCAGCAAGTGTTTTATTTCCTTGTACCTTATCGAGTGTTGCATGAATAAGCTCTTTTTCAACTTCTTCTATGGTTTGCCCAGCCGATACCGCGTTGTCAGTGGCTTGATTGTTCACGCGAGAGAATGGCGACTCAAGATTATCTGGTAATGTCACTTCGCCTGATTTAGGGTCACTCATGATAAAAGCACGGTGTATTGCATGGCGGATTTCACGCACATTGCCAGGCCACTCATAACTTTGTAGCTCTTTAAGCTGTGCAGCAGTCCAACTAAATGCGGTGCCATTTTCATCGTTTAACTGATCTAAAAATGCTTTGGCCAACAGTGGAATATCGTCTTTTCGGTCTCTAAGTGGCGGTATATCAATAGGAAACACTGCTAACCTAAAGTAAATATCTTCACGAATAACGTTATTTTGTGCTAAATCTTCTAACGATCGGTTGGTTGCAGAAATGACTCGGCAATTAGTTGGAATTTCTTTATTGCCACCAACACGAGTTACTTTTTTGGTTTCGAGAACGCGCAATAAATTAGGCTGCATATCAATTGGCATTTCGGTTACTTCATCTAAAAACAAAGTACCGTCGTTTGATTGCTCAAACACCCCTTCTTTACGCGCAATTGCACCTGTAAATGCGCCTTTTTCATGGCCAAACAACTCACTGCCAATCAGCTCTTTTGAAAGTGCACCACAGTTACTAGCCACTAACGGGCCTTCGCATTGACTCGCATTATGTATTGCTTGAGCCACTACCTCTTTACCTGCGCCACTTTCGCCCATTAACATGACATTAGCGTTTGTTTTAGCTACTCGCTCAATCATATTGTACAGTTTGTGCATTGGCTCTGACTCGCCAATTAAGCTGCCAAAATGACGCGTAATACCACTGGTTTTTGCCTTTTTAACGGCTACTTTTTTAGGGCCGTTTAAAACAAGCTCTAAATCTTCGCGTTGGAGGGGTTTTAGAAGGTGCCCAATATTAGGCTCACACATATCAGCCAATATTCCCTTCACTGAAGGGTGGCCCGATATGAGTGTAATTTTTGGAGACTGGCCAATTATTTTTAAATGGTCAAGCAAATGAAGTCCGCTTCCATCAGGTAACATAAAATCAAGTAGCACGTGATCAAAGGTATTATTTTCAAACCACTGGTGTGCTTCTTTTAAACTGGTTGCGGTGCTTATATTATGGCCGAGGAATTCGACTATGTGGCAAACAACGTCACTAAATTCAACGTCATCATCTACTAAAAGTATGTTTAACATGATAAATCCCTGTTCTTTTTTTTTATTCTACGCACCCTAAGAACTAATTTAAAGGTGTGTATTGATCTAATCTTTTAAAACTTAAATGATTTGTTGTTCCATAATATCAGCCTTCTATTTACGTAAGCTGAAAAAAAACGATCACAATAAAAATAATTTTTATTGGCAACTAATACTTATACCACTGATATACTCACTTTTTAATAGAAGGAGATGAAATGCAGCAATTAAAAACCCTAATCCACTCAGGTATTAATATAAACCAAGGCACTCATTTCACACGCATCACAGCGCGTGCCATTGTAATAAAAGATAATAAAATACTACTTATGTACACCAATCGTTATGACGATTACAGCCTACCGGGCGGAGGTGTAGATGAAGGTGAAAGTATTGAAAAAGGCTTAATTCGCGAGCTAAATGAAGAAACCGGTGCGCAAAATATCACGGTAATTAAAGACTTCGGGCTCTACGAAGAATACCGCCCTTGGTATAAAGACGACTTTGATATTATTCATATAAAATCGTATTGCTATGTGTGTAACATTGCAGATGAGTTTGGAAAAGCAAAATTAGAACACTACGAACAGCAAAATGGCATGACTGCCAAGTGGGTAGATATAAACGATGCAATTGCACACAACGAGCGCACATTAGCAAATAGTGAAAAACAAGGCCTATCTATTTTACGAGAAACGTACCTGCTCAAACAAATTGCACAAACACTTTTCTAACGCTATTTAACTCCTTTATAAGTTTGTAAATTTTGCACTGACCAGTATTTTTTACCTTCCCTAATTTAAAAAAGCTATAAAAAAAATAAAACAACAATTTAAAAACAAAATAGCCATTATTAATCAAAAGGTTAACCTTAGATTATTTATTAGATTATATTGGCCTTTGTTTTGCACCTACTTGCTTACATAAATTGTAAGGAGATAGGAATGAGCAATACAGTTAAAACGATTAATCCGGCAACTGAGCAAACCATCGATACCTACACGCTACTTTCTCAACATGAGGCTGAGCAAGTAATCGAAAAATCTCACGAAACATATTTAAAATGGCATTTGACGTCGTTTGAAGAACGTGCAAAACATTTAAATGCCCTAGCAACACTTTTTGAAGAACAAAAAGAAGCCATTGCTAAATTAATGACCGAAGAAATGGGTAAAGTGTACGAGCAAGGTTTTCAAGAAGTTGAGTTGTGCGCGGGCATTTGCCGTTATACCGCTGAAAACGGCCCACAGGTGCTTGCAGATGAAGAGCGCGACATGGACGGAGGCCGCGCAATTATTAGTTACCAACCAACAGGCGTATTGTTAGGTATTCAACCTTGGAACTTTCCGCTTTATCAAGTTATACGTTACAGCGCGGCTAACATTATGGCCGGTAATACCACCGTTTTAAAACATGCGGGTAACGTATTTGGCATGGCTGAAAAAATTGAAGCCTTATTTAAACAAGCTGGTTTTCCTGAATACTGTTTTAGTAATTTATTAATTGATGGCAAAACGGCAAGCAGCCTAATTGCACACAAAGCAATTAGTGGCGTGACCTTCACTGGTAGTGATGCAACGGGTAAAAAAGTAGCTGAAGAAGCCGGTAAACATGTCAAAAAAATAGTACTAGAACTTGGCAGTAACGACGCTTACTTAGTGTTAGACGATGCTGATTTAGAACTAGCCGTTAAAACCTGCGTAATGGGCCGAATTATTAACAACGGCGAAACCTGTGTTTCTGCAAAACGCTTTGTAGTGGTTGAATCACTTTATCATGACTTTAAAGCACAAATTAAAGAACAGTTTGAAGCGTTAAAAATGGGCGACCCAATGGCCGATGATACAGACCTTGGCCCAATGGCACGTGAAGACTTACGCGACGGTATTCATGACCAAGTCATGCAATCGGTTAAAGCAGGTGCAAATATTGTAACGGGTGGTGAAATTCCATCGCAAACGGGTTACTACTACCCGCCCACAATTGTTGATAACTTATCGCCGGGTATGCCTGCATACGACGACGAATTATTTGGCCCTGTCGCTTCACTTATTAAAGCAAAAGACAACGACGATGCCATGCGTATCGCCAACGACTCTCGCTATGGTTTAGGCGGTGGTATTTTTTCTAAAGATGAGAAAAAAGCTATCGAAATGGCTAAAAAGCACTTTGATACCGGTATGATCAACATTAACGGCTATGGTTTAGCGCAGCCAAACCTACCGTTTGGCGGTGTTAAAGAAAGCGGCTACGGCCGAGAGCATGGTGGCTTTGGGATGCGCGAATTTGTGAATATTAAATGTATTATGGTTAATAGCTAATTTAGCTACACACGTGAAATACACGTATTAAAAAAGTATTAATACGTATTTTAAAAATATTATTAAGCCTAAAGGTGAGCAATCACTTTTAGGCTTTTTTATGGGCGAATCTCCATGGTTTTATGCACGAATAGATCCATCCTACAAGTGTATTTAAAGCCATAAACACAGTGAGAAAAATCAAAATAAATCTTAATTTTTACATTAAAAACAAATGCTTAGCTTACATTTCAGAAAGCCAGGCTTGGCAGGTAAGAGTGATGAGCAAACGGTCAGCAAACTCGTTTGTGGACAAAAACGAGTTAGAGCCGAAGGACGGCTCTGTAAAATGTATAGTGATAACAACACCCTGCTAAGCCGCAGAAACGTAGTTGATTGTTTGATAGCTGCCAGTACAATTAAGTATTTAGGAGCCTCATCACATAATTGCATTCCCCAGCCTTTATTTCTATGTAGGGCTAAATAAACTAATCAGTGTTTAAGGCTAAAGAGAATGTGATTTTTCTGTCACTAACTTCTGCACTTAATTGCGCATCAATTGCTTTACTAAGCGTTTTAGCGATTGATAACCCCAATCCAAAGTTATCATTCGATGTTCTTGAAGTGTCTTTTTGCCATAAAGGGTCAAATAATTGGTCTATATCATTATCACTCAAAGGTTCAATAAGGGAGTTAGTAACTGACAAAAGTAAAAGTTTTTCTTTTGAAATCATTGTCGAAACTAAAATTTTTGAATTTAGTGGGCTGTATTGTTTAGCGTTGTTAACTAAATTGCTAATAATTGATTCGAGGGCAAACAAGTTGCTTATAATTGCTGGTGCACTCTCATTTAACTCCAAATTTACACGCGATAAATCAGTGTTTTCTAAGACTCTGGTAATAACTTGATTTAAATCACAAGCATCTTGTTTTATTAGCTTACCATCACTGTATTTATGTAATAGCAATAAGTTCGAAACGATATTTTTAAGCCGTAAACTTATTTTCAACGCTTCTGGCTTAAAATCCTCATTGAGTTCTATCTCATTTGGAAACCTGATAGCAACTTCAGCCATATTAATCAATTCGGCAATGGGCGTTTTTATTTCATGGGCAATATCGGATGTAAGTCGCTTTTCCCTTAGGTAAAGTTGTCTATTCTCTTTAATAAAGGCGTTTAAACTTTCAACAATAGGCAAGAGTTCTTGAACTGGCTCTTGTATAAATATCTGTGAACCTTCACTGGTAATACTTAACTGACTAATATCTTGGTTGAGTTTAATTAATGGCGCAAGTGATGTATCTATCGCCTTCCTGACAAATAATCGAATAAATACAATAACTGCAATTGTGGTCACTATAAAAATAACGTCAATCAACCAAAGTACAAAATCAACTTCCTCAGAAGACGCTGCATAAGCTAAAGTCAGTGGCTCATCATTTGTTTTTTTATGTGTATCTTCTGATGTATTGTCTTTTCCTTTTGGTATAAAACGACTATAAAACACTCGACCATCTCGGCCATCAGGTAATTGTAAAAGGCGTATTTTTGATTCGCCAATCTCCAAGCCTTCAAATGGTAAGTTTTTAACCTCAAATAAATCTAAACTTTTGGAGCGAGTGAAAGTGCCTTCTTTGCTCCATATTTGAAAGTACTCAGGCTCTATTTCCCCTGCAAACTCAGGCATAAACTCACTAGAAAAGTTAAACGAAAAACCTTCATTAGTTTTATGTACTAAGGTCATTAACATACCTGCTTTTGATTGCAGGCTGCGATCAAACTCATTATCTATCCAACTATCAACAGCAATGTCGGTTGCCAACAAAATGCATAAAACAAAGCTAGTTATAGTTACCGAGAGTGTAACAACTAATTTACTGCGAATAGATTTCATTATTGTCCTTGTACAATATAACCAAAACCACGTTTGGTTTGAATTGGCAGCTCCCCTCCTGCAACTCTTACTTTTTTGCGAGCAGATGATAAATGGGCTTCAATCGAGTTCTTTGATATCAAATCATATTGCCCTGCAAGGTAGGTACTTAGCTTTTCTGCACTAAACACTTTATTTTGATTGCTAAATAAACATTCGACGATTTTGTACTCATTGGGTGTTAAGTCAATAACATTGTCAGCAACTTTTAGCAGTTTTAACTGTAAATTCAGTGCTAAATTATCAATGGTTATGATATCACTCATCATCTTCAATCCTCCACGGCGCATTAAATTTAGCAGTCGAGCGTGGAGCTCATCAAATGAAAAGGGTTTAGTCAGATAATCATCCGCTCCTGTTAAAAGCCCTAAAACACGGTCTTCAGGTTCTTGCTTAGCTGACAAAATTAAGACTTTAGAATCAAGCTGTTTGGTTCTTATGGTTTGCAATAAAGTAATACCATCGATACTCGGTAACATAATATCAAGTATTATAAGCTCATACCCACCTGTCATCGCCATACTCAGCCCTTGTGCACCATCACCGGTGTCATCAACCGCAAAGCCTAGATTTGCTAAGCCAATTCGTAAACTACGCCTTAGTGACGCTGAATCTTCAATTATTAATAACTTCATGTGTTACTCATTCACCTGAAATGCAACTTCATCATTAGGTTACGCCATATAGCTTAAGTTTTACTTAAGACTTGCTTAAGTTTCCATAGTTTAGCCAATATTAAGTTTAGACTCAGGATTTCTTAAGTTTCGGTTTTTAGTATTGCTGCAATTATTAAGATCGAGCACAACTATGACAGCAAATACTTCCGTTTTAAAACCCTTGTTGCGTTTTACTATTATATTGATATCAATCTTTATAACTTCCCGCATTGCTTTATTGTTTTGGCAACATTCAAGATTAAATGATGGTGATATTTGGCCGATCATATCAGGAGCAATCAGAATAGACTTAAGTAGCATTGGATACTTAGCAACTATTGGGGTTTTTATACTGATACTGAATGTAGTTGCACGCCATAAAACAGAGCTTTTCCAGCGTATTTTTACACTTTACGGTAGCAGCGTTGTAACTGTAGTTGTTATTGTTGAAGCATCAACACCTGCATTCATCAATCAATATGATGTAAGGCCTAACCGATTATATATTGAATACCTTGATTACCCACAAGAAGTCTTCTCAATGTTAGTGCATGGCCATCTTTTTGCAATGCTAAGTACATTGCTTTTGGCCTCGTTAACAAGCGTTTATAGCTATCGCCTTTTATGCAGGGCATTCACACAACCACAGTCACTGAAAAAAGCATCCAATTTACCCATTCTAATGGCTGCTTTAATAATCTGCTTATTTGCTGCTAGAGGTACATTGAGCCACCGGCCGCTTAATCCTGCATTAGTCTATTTTTCTCAAGATTCACTAGTAAACTCACTTGTTCTTAACTCCACTTACAGTGTTGCGTTTGCGCTGAAAAACATGGGTAACGAAAAAAGTGCCAGTAATTTGTATGGCACAATGCCTCGTCAACAAATTATAGATACGGTCAAAAAGGCTTCTTATCGAAAACAGTTTGTCACCGGAAATATTCCAACCTTGGCGCACAACAAGCCTTTTGTGTCTGGTGTTAAAAAAAACTTAGTTATAATACTTGAGGAAAGTTTAGGTGCCCGATTTGTTGGGGAACTTGGTGGGTTAGATATTACGCCTGAACTTGATGAGCTTTATCAACAAGGGTGGGGATTTGACAACCTTTATGCTACGGGCACGCGATCCGTAAGAGGTATTGAAGCAATTACCACAGGTTTTACACCATCACCATCTCGCTCGGTAGTTAAACTATCTAAATCGCAGCATAACTTTTTTTCACTAGCGGATGTATTGAGTCAAGAAGGTTACAAAACACAGTTTATCTACGGCGGTGAAAGCCATTTTGACAATATGAAAAGCTTTTTTCTAGGAAACGGGTTTAACGATATTGTTGACATCAACCATATTGAAAATCCCCAGTTTATCTCCTCTTGGGGGGTAAGTGATGAGGACTTATTCAATCAAGCAGATAAAGAACTGACTAAATTAAGTAATTCGACAGAGCCATTTTTTAGTCTTGTATTTACTTCTAGTAATCACGATCCGTTTGATATACCACAAGGCAAAGTATCGCTACCCAAAGGGCATAACCCTGAAAACTATAAGCGTGATCTTGCAATTAAGTATGCCGATTACGCACTAGGGAAATTTATAAATAAAGCAAAAACACGGTCGTACTGGGAAAACACCGTATTTTTGGTTGTGGCAGACCATGATGTGCGTGTTTTTGGCTCTGAACCTGTCCCTTTGAAGTCTTTTCATATACCCGCTGTTATTTTAAACAGCGATATGAAAAGTAAACGCGATCCAAGACTCGTTAGTCAAATTGATCTACCTGTTACATTGTTGTCACTTTTAGGAATTGACCAAGCAACCCCTATGCTGGGCTTTGATCTAACTAAAAGTTACCCAGTTGAACGTGCAATGATGCAGTACTACGACAATTTTGCATACCTAGAAAATGAACGCGCTGTCATCCTAATGCCAAATCAACAAACCAGCTATTGGCGCTATAACAAACAAACCAAAATACAAGAAAAAAATGAACAGCAAAACGCAGATCAAACGTTAGCTGAAAAGGCACTCGCTCATGTGTTATTTAGCAACTTAGCTTACACCGAGCAGCTTTATCGTTTAGCTAATAAAAATAGCGATAAGGAATAATTATGAAAATTGCTTTTAAAAGATTTTGTATTTCGTCTTGGCAAGTAAGTTACAGCCAATTTGTTTGCTTAGTTTCAATGTATATCGTTATCGCATTTAATGGCTTGTTTTTATACAATACTTTTATGGCTGCAACACAGTCAGGGCATATAAATTGGCTTTTTATCGCGTCAATCCCTCTATTGCTTTTCTCATTGACTGTTTTAGTTTTAAGTTGGTTGTCCTTAATTACTTTTGTTAAACCTATACTTCTATTTAGTGTTTTAGTTTGCTCATTGTTGTTTTATTCAACACTTAACTATGGCGTTATTTTTGACAAAAGCATGTTACAAAATATCGTTGAAACAAATTCAGGTGAAGCATTTTCATATTTAAACTTTCAGCTTGTGTTATTTATTGTTTTATTGGGAGTTGTACCTACTTACTTATTTTCCAAGTTCACAATTATAGGGAGTTTTAGAGCACGTTTAAAAAGCTTTGCAAAGCTAAATCTACTTGCTTTGCTCTGTTGTGCCTTAATAGTAGTAACTTTTTATAAAGAATACGCTTCTGTTGGGCGTAACAACCGACAAGTAACAAGTTATATCACCCCGTTTTCATTCTATACAGCGGGTTATAAATACCTGAGGGATAATTACTTTTATCCACCATTACCTTTCAAGGTACTCGATAAATTGCCCAGTTTAAAAAATAAAACGAGCACTTCGCTAACAGTAATGGTTGTCGGGGAAACAGCTCGGGCGGCTAACTTTTCACTACAAGGCTATAGTAGAGCAACGAATGCTTATACTCCCAAGTTAGGCGTAAAGTATTTTAGTGATGTTTCATCATGTGGAACTGCGACGGCTATTTCAGTCCCCTGTATGTTTTCACGACTGAACCGCAAAGAATATGATTCTCGGCTTGCTAGTAGTCAAGAGAATGCTCTAGACATAATTCAACGTAGTGGTGTTGAAGTAACATGGATTGATAATAACAGCAGCTGTAAAGGAGTGTGTGCTCGCATCAAATCGGACAACATTGAGCCGAATAAAGAAGATCCGTTATGTGATGGTCATTACTGTTTTGATGAAATATTAGTTACGAAACTAGCAGACAAGATAGCTACTAGTAACGCTAAACATAAATTGGTTGTTCTACATATGATAGGCTCACATGGACCAACTTATTATCGTCGTTACCCTGAACACGAGAGTTTGTTTAAACCTGATTGCTCTCGAAGCGATATTCAGAACTGTAGTACAACTGAACTAACAAACACATATGATAATACTATCGCATACACAGACAAGGTGTTGAGCCAGTTGATAAAAGTATTACAAACAAGTAACGAAACGAAGAAGTCACTTCTATATGTGTCAGATCACGGTGAGTCACTTGGTGAGAAAGGTTTATACCTTCACGGGTTTCCATATGCATTAGCACCAAGCGAGCAAACCCATATTCCAATGATTTTTTGGAGTAATAAACTCGCTAACTCTAAATTTAATCATTGTATTGAGTTACAACGCTCAAAAGTATTTTCACACGACAATATTTTTGACACTTTACTTGGCTTAACTCAAGTAAGCAGCAGTCAATACCAACCTGAATACGATATTTTTAACGCCTGTAAGGCCCTAAGTCTATAAAGAGAGTTTCCAATGCAATTTGATAGTGCAAATAAGCCGTCAGGTATTAATCGAGTAGTTATAGCTTTTAAAAATTCACAGCGTGCATTTAAATGGCTTGCTAAAAATGAAGCCGCTTTTAAACAAGAGCTTTTTTTACTCGCTTTATCGCTAACTATTATTTCGATTTGGCAGATAGGTATTTACGAAAAGGTCATGCTACTAATCTCTGTTTTATTTGTGATATTCGCAGAGGTTGTTAATACAGCAATAGAAGCAACAATAGACAGAGTTGGCTTAGAGATTCATCCATTGTCAGGTCTCGCTAAAGATTTAGGCTCCGCAGCAGTATTAATTGCGCTATTGATATGTTCATTCGTCTGGATTTCTGTATTTATAAGCTATATTGGTTATTTTTAAAATTTATCCAATCTCAATGATCGCTTATCGCTCAATTGCGACCGTCGCCTAAACTCGTTTTAGGGCAGAAACGAGTTAAACCTGGAAGGCAACTCCACGCCCTGAGCCACTCGACAACATAAAATATTGATTATAACTGGCAAGGTATTTTACTGTGTCGGATGGCGCTTCGCTTGTCCGACCTACACTAGCTGATGAAGTATCATGAATCAAGCCTGAGCGTTCAAGTTAAAACGTATTCAACTAACAGCTAAAAACTAATAGCTAACAGCTAGCTCTTCTCAAACCTTGGCACCTTTCGCTTATCGGCTTTGCTCATAGTCAGTTCTGCTACTTCCTCTTGCTTTAACTTGTCGGGTTTGTCCTCTAATGACTGCTGATTGGCATTTTCATAAGAAAGCTCGGTAAGCAGCGCAAAGTGGTCTGAGCCATATTTTGCGAGGCGCTTAATACGTTTTACTTTGAACCCTTGGCTATGAAATAGATGATCGAGCGGCCAGCGCATAAAAAAGTAACCAGCATGGAATGTGTTATAAAAACCGCGACCTTTACGGGGATCTAAAAAGCCACTTATTTGCATAAATAAACGTGTGCTGCGCGACCAAGCTACATCATTTAAATCGCCCGCTACAATGGTTGGGCGAGTTGGATTTTTTACCGCTTTGGCAACCATGATTAATTCGCTATCACGCGGACGCGATGAATCTTCTTCAGTTGGGCTAGGTGGTGCGGGGTGAATAAAGTGCCCCTGCATTTTTAGGCCTTCGTCGTTTTCAAATAAAATATGAATTGAAGGAATATCATCTTCAATGAGCTCACATATTTGGGCATCGAGTAATTTAAATTTGCTGTATAAATGCATGCCATAGCGGTTGTCTTTCGGGCATTCTATATAGTAAGGGTAATCTTTTTTAAGCACCGATAACTTTTCTTCCCACCAGCTATCGCTTTCAAGGGTAATGAGTAAATCAGGTTTATGCTGATTCACCAACGTTATTAGTTGCTCGCTATTGTGATTCGACATAAGCACATTTGCCGACATTATTCTTATGCTGTGCTGGCTACTTTTACTTGCGCTTTGTACTTCTTTTTTTGCAAGCCAAGTATAAGGAAAAATCCACTTCCCTTGTAATATCATAATAATTAAGGCTACGATCGTAATAAAAGCATAGTGTGTATTACTGTTTAACCATAATAAAAATAACGCGCTAACAAATATAAAACTAGCAATATAAAACACCTGTAAGCGGACAAAGTCGCAACTTCTAACCAAGTAGTGTTGGCTGTATGACATAGGTAGTAAAGTTACCAGTAAAAAAAAGCCAGTAGTTACAGCCAACAATGTAAGCATTACTTAAATCCCTTTAAATTAATTTAGCGACTCAAAATTGATAAGATTTCTCGTGTGTCGTGTACTAAGTGAATAATTTTACGGTCGATTTCAATACTTACAGTACCATTATTTTTCGAACGTTCAACAACTCTACCACGTTTGTATATATCAACTTCTAAAATGTCACCGGTATAGTAACGCTTACTTTTACCAGGTGGGGTCCACCCTGCACGAAGTAGCTGCTTTTTCTCTTTTTTAGAAAGAGAGTTATGATCATGATGCTTGTGTTTTTTATGGCCAACCTTTTTACCTTGGTGCTGACCATAATTATTTTTGTTTGGTTTAGCCTGTGCACCAACTGATGCCAGCGCAAGTGTGATGAGTGCGGTATAAATAACTGCTTTCATGGATATCTCCAGTGCTAATAGTCATCTAAGACTAACAAGCTAGGATGAACATCAAATGAAATAGCCCTTAAATTTAAACTTACGGTGTTAACGGTGTTTATACTGAGTTTTACAGTGGCTGCGCATAATAGCGGGATCGCGTAACTTTAAGTGCTTAGTTTTACGCCCTGCGTGGCGCTTACGCCACACTTTAAAGCTTCCCTTAGAAATATGATCTCGCATAAAAACGACAAGCTGAGGGTATTTTAATCCGTATAATTGTTCAATGGCTTCGAAGGGCGTTCTGTCTTCCCATGCCATTTCTATGATGCGTGATTGCTGCTCTGCGTCAAACATAATGCCTTCCAAAAATGTTTATATACGCGTTAATAATACGCATAGATCATCAATTTCATGAGTCACTTTAAAATTAAAAAATAGGTTATATACTTAAAAGAAAATGGATTTGATAGTTATGCGCTTTATTTTATTAATCTTCGCTTTAACGGCGTCATCGTTAGCCTTTGCCGAACCAGGTAAAACATTGCGCTGCGTTACAACTCACTACCCGCCTTATACTATTTTCGACGAGCAAAAAAACACATTTACAGGCTCAGACATTGATCTGATAAATTACTTAAAGCAAAGCTTAGGTTTAAACATTAAAGTAATACACTTACCCTGGGCACGTGTAAAAAAAGAAATGATCCTAAACTATTACGACTGTTATTTTTCCTTGGCGACAAATACACTGCGCGAAAAACATTTAGAGTTTACTCAGCACCCTACACATGTCACCAAATTTGGACTATTTGCTTTAGATAAAAATTCGCTAAATAACGAAGACTTTTCTCACACTAGAGTAGCTATGCTCCGAGGCGTTGCTTTACCTAATGAAATAGCTGATAAATACAAAATATTGCCTAAAAATATAATACATTCACTTTCAACATCAGATTCATTTAAATTATTAGAAAAAAAACGCGTTGATTATGTAATCACCAATTATCAGGCTGGTCTTTGGTTTGCTAAAAATAATACAGACATTTATGCTCGCCAGTTTGATGAATCTAGCTTGCCTGTTTATATTGCATTTAAACAAGGTGTCGTTGACATAAACATAATTAATGAGCAAATTAAACGCTTTAATGACCGCTAATTGGTTAGCGTTAGTATGTGCTTTAACGCAACAAGTTTAAATGCATACAAAAACCACATATCATCAGCCTAAGCTATTTTTACAACGTTTTAGGTATGTATGAAATATTATTGTTTGCCGCTCATTTTGCCGTTTAGCCAACCTGTTTTTGCTGATCAGAAAAACACAGACCCAATTGAAGTTATTACCACTACAGCATCAAGGGTAGAAGCACTTTCTGCCCCCCTTCCATTGTCGATCTCTACATTAACCGAGGCGCAACTCAATAGTATTGCACCTACTCATATTGAAGAAGCCCTACAACGCGTTGCTGGCGCTAATATACAACGCGGCAATGGCCAAGAATATTTACCTGCGCTTCGCTCCCAGGTTTTATCAGGTGCCGGCGCATGTGGTGGTGTGTTAACTTTAGAAGATGGTATTGCCCTTCGGGCTGCGGGCTTTTGTAATATAAACGAGCTATTTGAAGCGCATAGCGAAATGGCAAAGCGTATTGAAGTATTAAAAGGCCCGGGCTCTGCGCTTTATGGCTCTAACGCTGTGCATGGTGTTATTAACGTAATAACGCCCGATACCACCCAGGGTGGCGGTTTATTAGGCCTAGATTATGGCTCATACGGTTACGCACGCGTTAAATTACGCACAGGAAAAAACTATGGCAACAGTGGTATTGGCATAAACGCTAGCATTACTGACGACACAGGGTATCGTGATGATGAAAGTGTTAAGCAGCAAAAAGTAAACATTCGTCATCGTTTAGAGCGTGATAACGTATTGCTTACGTCGGGTATCACATACACACATTTAGATCAGCAAACGGCTGGTTTTATTACAGGGTTCGAAAGCTATAAAAATGAAGATATAGCACAGCAAAACTTTGACCCTGAGGCATTTAGAAAGGCAACCTCCTTGCGCGCATGGAGTAATGCAACATGGCAATTAGCCAATAACGATGTGCTTTCTACCACTGTGTATATGCGCGATCAAAACATGGACTTTTTTAAGCACTTTTTGCCGGGCACGCCGCTTGAAAAAAACAGTCAAACAGGTATTGGAATTCAATCTCTTTATCAGCACCCTATAAATAATAACGTAACTATAAACTTAGGCTTAGATGGCGAATATACTCAAGCCTCATTTTTACAAAGTCAAAATGAGGCAACGCAAGGATCGGCATTTTTAGTGGCTACCGTGCCACAAGGTAAGCATTATGATTACGATGTTAATGCGACCCTCTATGCACCATTTGCATCACTAGATTGGCAATTAAATAAATGGCTGATAACCGCAGGGGTGCGTTACGAACACATGCAGTACGACTACACAAACAATATGCTTGCGGGCAGAACAAAAGAAGACGGCAGCGAATGTGGGTTTGGTGGCTGTAGGTACAGCCGCCCTGCCAGCACTGAAAATAGCTTTAGCAATGCCTCGCCTAAGCTTGGAATAAGCTACCAGTACAACACTAATAACACGCTTTACGCTAACTTTTCTCGTGGTTACCGAGCACCACAAGCTGCAGAGTTGTACCAACTACAACGTATGCAAACCACGACTGATTTAAATGAAGAAGTAGCCAACAACGCCGAATTTGGTTTAAAAGGAATATACAGTAAATTTAGTTACGGCTTATCTATCTATGCCATGAGCAAGCACAATACTATTTACCGCGATAGCGACTTTTTTACTGTAAATGATGGCAGCTCTCGCCATAGAGGGGTTGAACTTGAGCTTGATTATCAATTAACAAATAATGTGTCGGTTAACTTTGCAGGCACACATGCCAAACACAGTTACACAAATGATCAGATAATTAATGGCTTAAACATAAATGGCAACGACATAGATACGGCGCCTCGCAACATCGCAAACCTCGATGTTACTTGGCAAGCGCTTAGTAATGCACGGTTTGTATTACAGTGGCATCATGTTGGAAACTATTACACAGACCCCGAAAACTTAAATAAATACGAAGGCCACTCAGTTTTAAGTTTTAGAGCCCAATGGCAAGTAACTAAAAATGTTGAGGTTTTGGCTCGCATTATTAACCTAACCGACGAAGCCTATGCTGAGCGAGCTGATTACACCAGTTTTACTGGCGATAGATACTTCCCGGGTAAACCACGCAATGCAATGTTATCGGCATCGTATACTTGGTAAATAAAGCTTATTTAAACAAAGCGACTTATATACGCTGTAAGTCGTTTTGTTTTTTTATTACAAGCATACGTTTAATCAAGCATTTACAGGACTAATTTTGTGGAGTGCTATCAAATGCATCAACATGATGTAAATCATCAAGCCATGGCAGTGCTGACTTCGTCCAAATTTGTATTGAAGGTTTAAATAAATCGCGCTGATCAATCGCCCCTATGCGCAGCCCATATATGCGATCGATAGGTAACTCATTTGTTGCATAAAGTGATGTGCCGCAATTGGCACAAAAACCTTGCGCTCGCTTATTGCCACTTTGCGCTGTTTTTACATACTCTTTAGGTTGCCCTTTTGTAAAATTAACCGAATTAATCTCTGCAATTACAACGGCTCTAAATGGGCCACTCGACATGCGTTGGCAATCACTACAGTGGCACACTACTACATTATTATTTTGTGACGTGGCCTCGTAAGTTATATCGCCACAAAAACAGCTTCCTGTAATTTTCATATAGTAACCCTCTAACTTAGTTCTAGAAAAACCTTCACATATATTTACATACTGTACTTAAAGTACATTGAGTTAGCTTATGACTTTCACTAACTCAATTCTTAGGAGTCTACTTTTTACTTTCTAAGTAATCGACCGCTAACTGGCTCAATGCTTTAGTGCCTACTTTAAATGATGACTCATCAGCATAAAAATAAGGTGAGTGATTACTTGGTACCGTTTTTAAATCTTGGCTATTTGGCGTACCACCTAAAAATACAAATACACTGGGGATTTCTAATGCATAAAACGAAAAGTCTTCTGCACCAGTAATTTTATCCATTTCCACTACGTTACTTTTACCCGCCGCTTTTGCAAGGGTTGGTAGCATCTGTGCAGTAAGGGCCGGGTTATTAACCGTTACCGGGTAGCCTTCGTGAATATGTACATCGGCTGTTGCTCCCGACGACTTAGCAATATGTGTAGCCGTTGTTTTTATTTTTTCAAAAATCTGTGCTCTATTATTCATGTCAAAATTGCGAATAGTACCTACCATTTCAACTTTTTCAGGAATTATATTGTTACGCACCCCACCTGCTATTTTGCCAAACGAGACTATTGCTGGCTCTTTGGTTATGTTTACTTGGCGGCTCACAATATGATTAACGCCCGTTACTATTTGCGCAGCTGCTGCAATAGGATCTACACCCGTCCAAGGAGCTGATCCATGCGCTTGTCGGCCATTAACCGTTATTTCAAACCTGTCAGAACTTGCCATAGCTGGGCCGCTTCGATAACCAATTTTTCCCGTATGTAGGCTCGATGTTATGTGAAGACCAAATGCCACGTCGGGTTTATATTTAGTAAATATCCCCTCTTTTAGCATTACCTCTGCACCGCCTTCTTCGCCTATGGGTGCGCCTTCTTCTGCAGGCTGAAATACAAACATAATATTACCGTGAAGCTCGCTTTTCATATCGGCCAATACTTGTGCTGCCCCCATCAACATGGCGACATGCGTGTCATGCCCGCAGGCATGCATAACCCCCACATCTACACCGCGGTAGTTTGTTGTTTTTGTTGATTTAAAGGGTACATCTGTTTTTTCGGTTACAGGCAGTGCATCCATATCAGCACGTAACATTACTGTAGGCCCCGGTTTTGCGCCTTTTAAAATACCCACTACGCCGGTGTAAGCAATGTTGGTTTGTACTTGCATACCCAACGACTTCAAATGTTTAGCCACAATACCTGCGGTACGCGTTTCGCGGTTACCCAACTCTGGGTTTTGGTGAAAGTCGCGTCGCCATTCTATTACTTGCTGCTCTACATTTTCAACGTGCTGATCAAGGTTTGCCTTTGCGTTAAATGCACCAAGCGCAGCAAGACCCAATGCCACTGAAAGTAGTGATTTTTTCATCCTATTTTCCTTTATTATTTTAATGAAACCCAACAACCGATTTAGTGTTATCGAGGAATGCTGTTGAGTTATAGCCTACACCATTTTAAATACACTATCCTTAAACCGCACGACGACATAGATTTACTCTGCGATACTAAAATTGAATTTAAATGTTAAATGTTAAATGTAATTAAAACAAAAAAACCAATCGCGCATACAATTGGTTTTAATAATCAAACTCAGGCTTTTAGTATTAACTAGCTTGAGGGTCGTAAGCATTTGCATTTTTTATGCTGTTAAAATCGTTAAACCGTACATTGTGCTGGCGCATTACGTCGAGGATTTTTTTGCTCAGCATTTGGCGCAGGTAAAAAGGTTGGTTTGGTACAAAGTGATGAATAGTGTGCGTTTTACCAAAATTGAAGCAAAAAAGGTGAAACGGCATAAACAAACGGCTTGTAATTACGTGTGTTTGCTCAAGCATATTATTTACGCCGCCATAATAGTGCATGCTTGAGGTAACAAAGTTAAGCGAGCTTGAGCGCACTATATTTGGCACAATTAACACAATCATCATAAATTCAAACACATTTAAAACCTCTAACGCTAGAGCCGGGGTGCTTGCTTCAATGGGTACAAAAAAGTTAACTGTATGGAATATAATTACACTATACAAAATAATAAAGTATGTAGTTGTTACTGGAAAGCCCGCATTAAACACGCTTAAAAAACTAAATCCTTTAATTTCTTTACTAAAACGTTTGGTATTAATAACTAAACCGAGCAAACCGTCCACAATAACAAGCGCACGCATAAATGGATTTTTAATGCCATTACCCACTAGGCGCTCTTCGAGATCTTGCTCCGTACCTGATGTTTTATGATGATGTAAATGCATTTTGCGGCGATACCATGGGCTAATGGTGTTTGGCCTCATTAACCAAACCGTTAACATCATAAAATTGTGAATTAAAGGCTGATTACTAAAATACTGTTTATGAATGAGGTCATGCTCAAGTTCGTGAGAAATCGAAGCCGCCATAGCTGCCAAAATAATACAAGCCCATGCAGGTATAATGGCAAGGTAATACAAAACCCCAACACCAATTAAAGCACTCAACGAGAGCAATAACATAACAAGCCCAATGGTATTTTGATGAGCAAGCAAAGGGTATTTTTGGCGAAGTACTGCCTCTTCGGCTTTTATAGCTTTAACAATTGCTTGAATATTTCGTTTGGCACTTAGCTGAGTCATATGAACGTTCTTAAAACCGTGTTGTAAACATGATACTTAATTACATTATACGCTAAAACATTTAAGTTGGATTTCATTGTATTTAAGCAAAAAATCAATTTTTAAATGTTAAGCCTAATTTCCTATCTAAAAGGGTTAAATATTTAATATATAAAATGGTAAGCACTTCAAAAGAGCGTTAATTAAACGTAACAAATGTGGATTTACCTGCATTTACCCTATAATCTATATTATAAATAACATAGTTGTACGGGAGAGCCTTTAAATTATGAACACTTTTCAATCTATTTATAAAGAAGGCAAATGGCAAACGTCGCTACCTAAAAAATCTGATGCTGCATTAGTATTTGCTTTTGGTGACAGACATGCCATGGCAACATCACACATGTTGTCTCAATTAAAATCATCTTTCCCTGAGGCTGAAATTGTAGGGTGCTCTACCAGCGGAGAAATTCAAGGTAGTGAAATACACGACGAAAGTATAGCGCTGACCGCCGTCCACTTTGAGAAAAGTCATGTTGTTGCCAAGTCAGATAACATTAGTAACTATGCCGACTCAAGCTCTTTGGGCACCGCACTTGTAAATCAATTAGATCATAATGGCTTACGTTATGTGTTTGTTGTTTCTGATGGACAGCTTATAAATGGCAGCGAGCTCATTGAGAGTATTACTGGCGCATTACCTAAAAACGTACTTGTAACTGGTGGCTTAGCGGGTGATCAGGCTCGCTTTAAAGAAACCATAGTATGGCACAATGATAAAGTTACTAAAGGCCTAGTTGTTCTTGTCGGGTTTTATGGCAAAAAGTTAAATATTAGCCATGGCACGATGGGGGGGTGGAAACCATTTGGCCCTATACGCGAAATTACCAAATCAACTAAAAATACCCTTTATGAAGTAGACCACAGTCCTTCACTGGAATTGTACAAAACGATGCTAGGTGAATACGCTGACGGGCTGCCAAGCTCTGCTTTATTATTCCCGCTATCTATGCAAGAAGTTGGTGAAGAACAATCCGTAGTCAGAACCATTTTAAGTATTGATGAAGATAAAAAAAGCATGACCTTTGCAGGTAATCTTCCTGAAGGGGCTAAATGCCAATTAATGCGCGCAAACTACGAAAATCTAATTGATGGAGCACAACAAGCGGGTGAAGCCGCCATACACATGATGGGCAGTAACCAGCCTACTCTTGCGCTTTTAGTGAGCTGTGTTGGTCGACGAATGATACTTGACCAATTAATTGAAGAAGAACTTGAAACAATCGCAGACTTACTTCCCGAGAACTGCACTAGAACCGGGTTTTACTCTTACGGCGAGTTATCGCCTCATGTTCCTTTTGGCCCGTGTCATTTACATAATCAAACCATGACACTCACCTTGCTAACTGAAGACTAAGAGGTTTACAAGTTGCATAAACTGCTAGCACGCCAGTTAAAACGGAGTAAGGTTGATGAAAGCTTCGTTCAAGAGTATACCGATATTATATCGCGGGTATCTGATGCTTATGAACAGAATGAGCGCGAAATTAATATTTTAGAGCGGTCATTATTTATTACGTCCAATGAATTAAATGAACGCAATGATTTACTTAAAAACCAGCTTAATGAGCTTTCAGATACACAGCAACAATTAGAACATTCAATTAGTGTGCTCAATGCAACATTTGACGCTATAGGCGAACAAGTTACTGTGCTAGACCTAAAAGGTAACGTTGTGAGCGCCAATATAATGGCCAGAGAGTTCTTCGAGCGCTTTAATTTAGACGCATATAATTACTTTAGCCAAATAGATAAAGTAATAAAAAAAGGCAACAAAAGCGCCGACATTATCGCGCAATTAAAAGCAGATTCAAAACAGACATTGAGTGGCGAGTTTGAATCTATCGACGACAAACATTATAGTTACCGCTCACTCCCTCAGCTTAAAAATGGCCAACTTATTGGTCGTGTTTTTTGTATTCGTAATATTAGCGTTGAAAAAGAACATGAAGAAATCA
Organism: Pseudoalteromonas sp. S408; assembly: GCF_005886645.1. Taxonomy (NCBI): domain Bacteria; kingdom Pseudomonadati; phylum Pseudomonadota; class Gammaproteobacteria; order Alteromonadales; family Pseudoalteromonadaceae; genus Pseudoalteromonas; species Pseudoalteromonas sp. S408. Next base: position 70,553 of record NZ_PNDY01000021.1, read on the forward strand.
TTCATTTTCAAGCCTACCATGACGCCCTAACTGGATTAGCAAACCGTCAATTATTTATGGACCGCCTTGAGCATTCATTAACGCTTGCTAGACGTGATGACTCGATGACCGCAGTGCTCTTTTTAGACTTAGACAACTTTAAGCGAGTTAACGACACTGAAGGACATAAGGGCGGGGACGAACTACTAATTAAAATGGTAGAGCGTATTAACCACCGTTTAAGAGAGCAAGACACACTTGCACGAATAGGTGGAGATGAGTTTGTAATACTTGTTGAGCTTGTTAAGTCAAAAAATAATATTGAAAACCTTTGTGACGCATTGTTAGAAACAATAAGTAAAGAGTTTATTATAAATGGGCGACCTCAATATGTATCATCAAGCATTGGAATTGCACTGTACCCACAAGATGGTATTACGCCCGACTCCTTACTGAGTAACGCCGATATGGCGATGTATGATGCAAAAAATAATGGCAAAAATGCATACCGTTTTTATCACAGAAAACTAGAAGCGCATGCCCGTGAACAAATGGATATTGAGCGCGAACTTCGTAAAGCGATAAATAACCAAGAATTAGAAATATATCTTCAGCCTAAAATAGGTTTAGACTGCAATCAAATTTTAGGAGCAGAAGTTTTGATGCGCTGGTTTACGGCTAGCGGAGAGTCTGTACCGCCCGATTTATTTATTCCTATTGCTGAATCAACCGGGTTAATAAAAAAAATAGGTGAATTTGCTATTAGCTCGGCTATATCGCTATTAGAACAATGGCAAAAAGAGAACATAACGCCTTTAAAACTTGCGGTTAACTTATCAATTATTGAGTTTCAGGATGAGCACTTTATTGATTACATTATTGAAAGCATCTCGAATTCAACAATTAGTGGCAATCAATTAATTATTGAGTTGACTGAATCTATTTTTATGGAAAATAAAGAGAAGATGAGTAAAACCATGCATAAGCTAAAACACTATGGTGTTGCGTTTGCGCTGGATGACTTTGGTAAAGGTTACTCCTCTTTTAGTTATTTACAGTTATTACCTATCGATTATTTAAAAATAGACAAATCGTTTTTACAAAATGTAATCACTGATGAACAAAGCGCCGCCATTGCCAAATGTATTATCGATATCGGTCATAATTTGGATTTAGCTATTATTGCAGAGGGAATAGAGGATCAAGAAACGCTCGATTACGTATCAAAGGCACAATGCGAAATGGCGCAAGGATTTTTTATGTACCGCCCTATGCCTTCTGATTCATTTACAAAACTAATACAAAAACAGCCCACTCAAAGCGATATGACCATTTAAAATTTAATGCATCATATTTTAAAATATCATCTTGAGTGCCGAGTCCGTAATCACAAATTTCAGACATAAAAAAACCCCTGCTAAATCTAGCAGAGGTTATAAAAAGTGGTACCAGCGGCCGGACTCGAACCGGCACTCCTTTCGGAAGGGGATTTTGAATCCCCCATGTCTACCAATTTCATCACGCTGGCATCATTTTTCTTTAACCTTCTAAACACGAGAAGATAAAGAAAAACCACTTTAGAGCTTAGGATTATTTATGTTCCCTCGTCTCTATGCCAAGCATTATACAAACAATAGGGTTAGCAGCAAGCCTTTTATTACATAAGCATGATCAACCGCTTAACATTTAGGCAACTATTAACATTTAAAAATTAAAGCACCATGCAAATAAAGTACTTTTAAAAATACGGATATTGTTTAAACCTAGAGTTAAATGATACCAACATACTATAGCACTTAGTATTTTTGCGCTTTTTTGCTAAACTAGCCACACATTAACAGTGAGAGTATTTTTATGTCGGGTGAGTTTCCACGTGCTGGTTTTTGGCGCCGTTTTGCGTCGCTTATATACGACTCTTTAGTCGTCATTTCGTTATCTATGCTAACCGCTATTTTGTACTTTGCTGCAATCCAAGTGTTAATTTCAACGGGTCTTATTGAGCAAACAGAAGGCCAAGACCCTGCTGCATTTATAGAAAATTCGCCTTTACTAGATGGCATTCGCAGTGCGTTATTTGTGGGCGTTAATGTTATCTTTTTTAGTTACTTTTGGACCAAAAGTGGGCAAACAATTGGTATGCGAGCATGGCGTTTAAGAGTGCAAACTAACGACGGTAATTTAATTAGCTGGTCGCAATCCGTTATTCGCTGTCTTGCCGCGTTACTTGGTTTAGGCAACTTAGTCGTGTTAGTTGATTTTAAAAATAAAAAAGCATTACAAGATTACTTATCTAAAACAGAGGTTGTTGCGCTTTCAAAAGAAGAGAATAAACGCATATACCGCGAGCTCGATTAGCCTGTAAATACATAATGATATAATCATTTAAAAACAAAAAGGGTGACTAATAGTCACCCTTTTTGTTTTTAAATATGAGCGCTTATACCCGTTTATTCATCAAGTAAGTCGCAAAGCCTATAAAAATAACACTAGCCACCACGGCGACAATAA
>NZ_PNDY01000022.1:0-161960 GCF_005886645.1 Pseudoalteromonas sp. S408
ATTATTTGGCTCTTTATTATTTAAACTATAAAAGTAACTCTACTTTATAACACTAAGTCACTAAGTCACTACAAACTAAAGAAACACCCCATTTTTTCCGTGAATTTGCAGCTAAAAGTTGCTATTACTACTAATTTACTTCTATAGTAACTCTATATAAACATTAGGTATTACTATGCAAAAAGCACGAATTCCTGAAGATGAGCAGTCTCGATTAAAAGCCTTATATGAGTATGAAATATTAGATACCGATGCAGAAAAAGTATTTGATGATTTAACTCAGCTAGCTTCAGATATATGTGATACACCAATATCACTTATAAGCCTTGTCGATCCGCAAAGACAGTGGTTTAAATCAAAGTACGGTATTGATGCCAGTGAAACAGAGCGTGATATAGCGTTTTGCTCTCATGCTATTTTGCAAGATCAAGTGTTTGAAATACAAAATGCATTACTTGATGAACGCTTTCACGACAACCCTTTAGTAACCAACGACCCCAACATTCGCTTTTATGCAGGCGCGCCCCTTATCACACCGCAAGGCAGTACAATTGGTACTTTATGTGTAATTAGTGATAAACCCAAAAAACTAACAAAAAAGCAAATAAGCGCATTAACTATTTTAGGTAAAGAGGTAATAGCCCAATTAGAGTTAAGGCTAAAAAATAGAGAGCTAAGTAAAGCATTAGAACAGCAAAAAGTTCATAATCAAGAGCTTGAAAAACTAAAAACTGAAGCAGATACATCTAATGATTTAAAAGGTAAATTTTTAGCTAATATGTCGCATGAGCTAAGAACCCCACTTCATGGTATTTTAAACTTAGCCGAATTTGGCTTATCTGATAGCAGTAATAATGAAAAAGATATTGCGCTAAAAAGCATTCTAAACTCAGCCAATATTTTATCCAATATAGTGAATGATATTTTAGACTTTTCAAAAATAGAAGCCGGAAAGTTAGACATTGAGCATATCGACTTCAACCTTAAAGACGTTGTTTATGGCGTAATTGAGCCACTAAAAAAACAAGCCTCTGATAAAGGTATAAAGTTTAATGTATCAATAGATAAAAAAGTGGCTAAAACATTAAAAGGTGACCCACTAAGAATATCGCAAATATTAAATAACCTATGCTCAAATGCAATTAAATTTACTCAAGCTGGACACGTTGATTTAATAATCAATCTAAAAGGTCATTCTTTAAATACACAGAACATAGTATTTGAAGTTATAGACACTGGTATAGGCATAAACAAAGCAGCACAAGCAAACTTATTTAAAGAATTTCATCAAGCTGACTCATCTACCTCTCGTAAATTTGGTGGTACAGGGTTAGGCCTTTCCATTTGTAATAGATTAAGTCATTTAATGAATGGCAAAATCAGTTTTACCAGTAAAGAAAACAAAGGCTCTACATTTATTTACCAACAAAGTTTTGAAGCATCGATATTAGACAGTTTATTAAAGAAAAACAAAGAAGTAACTAATTTACAAGGCTGTACTATTTTAGTGGCGGAAGATAATAAAATAAATCAAATCGTCGTCAGTAAAATGTTACAAGCACATAATGCAAAAGTGGTTTTTAGTGAAAACGGTAAAGAGTGCGTTGATTACTTTATTACCAACCACGTTGATTTAATTTTTATGGATATTCAGATGCCAGTAATGGATGGGGTTGAAGCAACTAAGGCCATAAGAACGCAAGACAAAGGCAAATCAATACCTATAATAGCCATGACTGCCAACACAATGAAACAAGATATTGAGCATTACCTAAATATTGGCATGGACGGTTATTTAACTAAGCCGTTTAATAAAGATAGCTTGAACAGCTTGCTTAATGTTTACAACCCAAACAATGAAAACCTAAAAGACTTAGCAATAAAAATTAGTGATCCGAGCATTAAAAGAGAACACAAACTCAAACAAACATGCAGTGAACTAAAAAGATTAATACCTGCGGCCAACAGAGTCAGCTTATGGTTGTTTAATGAAGAATACTCTGAGATAAATTGCTTAATGTGCCTTGATGAGAACGATGAAGTCATTCTTGACTCAGTATTAACAGCAAAAGACTACCCAGATTACTTTAACTACATACTAAGCCACCAAATACTTGATGCCCCCGATGCAAGAAATCACGAAGTTACAAAAGGCTTTACCAAAAGCTATTTTGAGCCATACAATATTTACTCACTACTTGACTACATTTATTTTAAAGATAATAAAGCACTAGGCGTGATTTGCTGCGAAAGTATTGGGTCGAAAATATCATGGACCCATGCAGATAAAGAAGCTCTGATAAAAATAACAGACTTAACTACATTATTTTTATCGAAACAAATAGATCTCAATTGAATTTACGGCTATTCAACCGTAAATCTTTATAGAGTGATTTTACCGATAAATAATCAAAAAAAACGAGCACATTTAATAAGTGCTCGGTTAAAATCAACACGACAATTTATAGTGAAATAACCACTTTTCCCATACCTTCACCACTCGCAAGGCGATCATGCGCTTTACCGGCATCCTCAAGGTTAAATTCAATATTATCTAACACAGGCATAAGGTGCCCTTCATCAATAATTGCTGCAAGCTTAGCTAATATTTCACCATGCTGCTGGCGTTTATGGTTGTGCAGCATAGGTATAAGCATAAATACAACATGTAACGACAGCCCTTTAAAATGAGCAGGAGTTAAATCTATTTCTGCCAACGATACCGTAGTAGCAACATGACCATTTAAGGCAGCAGCATCAAACGATTTTAGTAGGTTTGCACCACCAATTGAATCGTAAACAACATCAAAACCCGCGTCCTGAGTGTGTGCCTTAACATAATCGGCAACACTCTGCGTTTTATAATTAATGGCAGTGCCACCTAGTTTTTCGATTAGTGCTGATTGCTTATCGCCACCACCTGTCGCAAATACGTCAGCACCAAAATACTTAGCTAACTGCAAAGCAATATGCCCAACGCCACCAGATCCACCGTGCACTAACACTTTTTGACCGGGCTTTACTGAAGCGCGCATTAAGCCCTCATAAGCCGTAATACCTACTAAAGGAATAGCTGCCGCTTCGCGCATAGACAATGTTTTAGGTTTGTGTGCTATTAACTTAATATCGGCCAGCATATATTCTGCTAACGCGCCTTGTAACTCTGCCAACCCACCAGCGCAGCCGTATACCTCATCGCCTACAGCAAATCCGGTTACCCCATCGCCAACTTCATCAATAACACCGGCAAAATCCATACCTAATACACCCGGTAATGCTGGCGATAAGGGAGCTAATGCGTCACCCATTTGACGAATCATCATATCAACCGTGTTTACGCTCGTAGCCATTACTTTAACGACTACATGGCCTTCTTTTACAGCTGGTTTAACAATATCTGCAGCTTTAAATACATCACTTGCGCCAAACTCATTAATAATCATCGCTTTCATGGTAACCCTCTTATTTAGTTTGTGCATAGAGTATATTTACAAACCATATATATGATAATACACTGAAATGAATAATCAGTTTTAAAATTTCATTAATAATAGGCTTTAATAATGAACAATGAACACATCAAGTTATTCGTTCGTGTTGCCTCTACACACAATATTAGTTCAGCAGGCGCTGAACTAGGTCTGTCGCCGCCGGTCGCCAGCATGCATATTATTAAGCTTGAGGAATCGCTTGGTGTAAAACTTATTCATCGCACTACACGACGAGTATCATTAACAGAGGAAGGCCGTGAATTTTTACCTCACGCCGAAGAGATTTTAAATGCTATAAATAGTGCAAAAGCAGCTGTAGGCGCAGGCTCTTTTACCCCCCAAGGCACGATTCGTGTTGCAGCCCCTTCCTCATTTGGTCGTATGCATATAGTGCCCGCACTTAAAGCTTTTGTTGAGCAGCACCCTGAGCTTAAAGTGGATTTAAGACAAAGTGATAGTATTGTAGACATGGTAGAAGGTGGTTTTGATATCGCTATCAGAAATGCCGAGCTTAACGATTCAACCCTCGTAGCCAGGAAGTTAGCCCGCGACCATAGAATTATATGCGCCTCACCAGGCTACATAGCAGAACACGGAGAACCTAAAACACCACACGACCTTCTTAACCACAATTGTATTAACTTAATTGGTATCGATCATTGGAATTTTAAAACAGCAAACGGCATTGAAAAAATTAAAGTTAAAGGCAATATTCGTATTGATAATGGAGAGTCAATAAGAGATGCATGCATTGATGGAGCCGGCATTACCATCTCATCAATATGGTGTGTTCACCAAGCATTAGCACAAGGAACCCTAGTTCAAATATTAAAAGACTACCCCATGGATTCAAACCCTGCCATTTGGGCGGTATATCCAAGCTCTCGATTGCTTGCGCCAAAAGTGCGTGCGTTTATAGACTTTTTTATAAAGCATTATGGTGAAATCCCATATTGGGAAAACACACAGTAAACTAATACGTACTTTAATTATACCCAATACAAATAAGCAGCCATAAGGCTGCTTATTATACAGTTCCACACTCATTTAATACTCAGCTAAGGTATTAATAGTGTGTTTATTCATAACTCACTATTAAGCTTTCAACAATTGGCAATATAACGCATCTTTTAATATTGCACGCTCTTGCTTTAATTTATGTAAAGCCTCATCGCCAATGGGCGCGTTATCTAGCTCAAGTGTTCTAATTTCTTTATCAAGCTCATGATAGCGCTTTGCATCGTTTCCAAACTCCGCATTAGTCGAACTTAACGCGATAATTTTTTCTTTATATGATGGAAATTCATTAATAAGTGAATGATCTTCGCCTAACATACTAACTCCTATCTATTGTAATTAAGTATGACTTTAATCAATTTGACTGTATGAGTTATTACTTTATCTCCTGGACCTTCATCACTAACTCATTCCAGTTACGTTGGTTTTCAATGTCGTGCTCTAAGCCTTGTTCATCCGCGGCCGCAAAACGCTTAATTGCTGGTGTTTTGCTAGTTGCTTGATATAGCCAGTACGCCTCAGCCTTAAGTGCTTCATCAATTGGTTTATCTATTGATTCATAAACAGCTTGCTTACATGCGTTAATTGATTCTGCAGGAAATTGTGCAATTCGCTTTGCTAGGGTATCAACATAAGGGCCAATTTCATCTGGCTCTAGAGTTTTGTTAATTGTGCCATATGCTTGCGCTTCATCAGCATCAAAGTCACGTGCACTTAATATAATTTCAAGTGCTCTACCTAACCCTGCTTGGCGTGCCATACGTGATGCACCACCGCCACAAGGTAAAATCCCCATACCCACTTCCATTTGCATAAACTTAAATTTACCACGAGCTGCAAAACGCATATCCATAGCAAGTGCAAGTTCATGGCCGCCCCCGCGTGCAAACCCTTCTAGTTTTGCAATAGTTGCTTGAGGTACTTTACTAATGCGCTCACAAACAGATTGCAAGTCAAGTAACTTAACATCATCGCGTGACAACGCTTCTTGAGACATATCTTTAAGTAACTCAGTGTCATAGTGGCAAACCCAAATCTCTGGATTTGCAGATTGAAACACAACCACTTTTGTACTGCGGTCACGCTCCAATCTCATAGCTAAGCTGTTGAGCTCTGCAAGCATGGTGAACCCTTGCACATTTACTGTTCCATAATCGAATGTTACGGTGAGTACGCCCTCTTCTTGCGCTGTTGTGAACGTTTTATACCCTTAATACTTCATAATAAATTCCTCTAAAATTATCTGTTGTTATGTAAACTCAGTAACACCGCATATGCTTGCCAATTGAGTGATTTACAGTCTAGATTACTTTTAAATAATTTATTATTGCTAAATTTAAACAATCAGTTTACACATTTTATTAATAATAAGTTTAATTTAACTAAAGTAGGCGCTCTTTTATTGTTATTGATGCAGTAAAAAAGAGCAGGAAGAAGGAGGTATTGGTAGGTAAAATTTAGTGTGAGTAAATTTAAAAAGCAAAAGGCCACAAGTGTGGCCTTATAAAAGTAACTTAACGCAAAGCCTAATATATTTCAGCACTTACAAATGTATACACGTAGTTGCTAAACTCTGGCTTAGTTAAATGCCCACCTTCAGAAATCGTGTCTAAAAGTTTTGTATAACTGTTTGCATCGGTTGCATTTCCAGCATAACCATAAAGTAATACCGTTAACTCTTCTAAAATAACCTCGTCGGTAGGTTCAGGGAATACACTACCAAAAGATAGATCTGGAATTTGACCACTTATGCCCGCTTTTATTGTCCAATCAAATCGGCTTTCTGCTGCATCATCAACTAAAAAGCTGTAACCCCATATTGTGCGAGCAAATCGGTTGTCAACATTACCAAAGTCAAAGCTTGAATCACTGTTTTCAGTAAATTGAAGTAAACTAAACCCTAAATCATCAGTAACGCTCGGAAGCGTGGTCAGCTGATAACCACCATTACTGTCTATTGCGCTTCGGGCATAACTTTGAATCTCAACGTCAACACCATCTACATTCATAAGGTCTGACATAAAATCAAGCTGCACATAAAAATTATGCTCAGTCACTGTTGGGAATACAAAAAGCGTGCTTGATATATCAGAGCCACTATATTGAACAAACCTATACGTATTATCAGCTTCTATATAACCTCGAGTACTAGCATAATCAGCATCAACATCTAATTGAACTGGAACTTCAACACCGTCATGAATAAAGTCTTCATCCGTGAGAGTAATAACTGATGAGTTTACCGGTATATCAATAACGGCAGCTTTCGCATCAACTGAGTACCTAGAAAGCGCCGTTAAATAAAGCTTGTTATCATTCGGGCAAATATTTACAGACCCTGAAACTTCATTACCTTGTGATTGATATATTGTGTAATCAGACGCAATCGTACTTAGCGCTGTTGTATCAACATTATATTCAGTACATCCACAATCACCTGTGAAGTCATTAAAATAAAAGGTGCCTAAGTTAGTTCTATTTTCAATATCAAGCTCAGTGATAATTTGCTTATAACCGCCGTCTTCTTCATCAAACACATCACCTAGTACTGATACATGTTTGGTACCTGAGGGTAACTCACCTGAAAATTTACCTTCTGCATCGGTTTTAACAGAACCGATAGCATCACCATCATCACTATGAAAAACAACATCTGCTTGATACGCTGAATCAGCCCCGCATTCGCGTGTTAATGTTTGTAAGGCAATAGTTTGAAGTTGAACTGTGCTGCCACCGCTTGACGAGCTGCCAGAGCTACTCTCTGATGAAGAGCCACCACATGCGCTAAGCGTTAAAGAAAGTGTAATAGCAAGCGGGGTAAGTATAAATTTATTCATTTTAATTAGTCCGTTAAATTGGTTCACCTATCATTATCTCAACTTAAGCAAAACAATAACAAGGTAACCACCACCAAAATGCTTACAAAATTGCAATAGTTAGTAAACAAAGCACTGTTAAATACCTCACAAACAACGTTGTTCATCAAATTAACTCGCTTGCTCAGGTGAATTTATTAAAAACTACACTACGCTTTATGTATTAAATAGCTAATAGCCGTTTACCAGCTCAACCATTGCTTAACCAAAATACTGAGATAAATACACTATAGGACTGACCTTATGAATCGCTTACTTGGGCGACTATCTATTATTCAACTCTCTTTGCTGACCTCAATAATATTAATGGTTTTTATTTTTATACTTTTAATACAAAATATCACAAATAAATGGCAAGAGTCGCAAACACTACAGCAAGATATAACGTTAATTAGCCTTCTCGATGCGCTTGAAAAAGTGGCACATAATCATGCTGTAGAGCGCGGTTTAACAGCAGGATTTTTAGGAGGTGGCTCAGACGCAGCAAAAAACAAAGTACTCGCGCAACGCCAAAAGGCAGATGCTTCAATACAGCATTTAAAGTCGGTAAGTGCTCAACTCACTAAAAATTCTACAAAGGTCTCTAAAAATTTAAGTATTCTTTTTGATCTCAATGCTGAAAAAGCGGCATTACGCACTCAAGTTGATAATAAAGCAGCCCCTGATGCATTCGCGTTTTACAGTAAACTAAACCAAATTTCACTTGATGTAGCGGCAAACCTGAGCAGCCAAATAAAGCACCCAGTGTTATCTAAAGATCTCAATATTGCTTTTTTACTTGCTCACTATAAAGAGCGCTTAGGTCAAAACCGAGGGAAAATAAACGGCACTCTAGCTAAAAAGCAATTAACGAGTGTTACGCAGCAAAATATTGCCCTATACAATTCAGAAATAGATTTGCTCAATCAATACTTAATAGCTAACTTACAAGGCCAACAATTGCAAAGCTTTAACAGTATTATACAAAGCGATGACTCACGTAAAATTAATGTAATAACAAATACATTACTCAACACAAACTCCCCAAATTTTACGACTTTGCCGGCAGCGTCGGAGTGGTTTCCTATGGCAACACAACAAATAACTCAAATTAAACAATTACTAGACACCCAATGGAATACGGTTGATAAAGATGGCCTTGAATTAAAAGAAGCAGCCGATACAACGCTTACACTCACTATTGCCTACTTTTTAGTTACATTAGCTATCATAGCGTACCTAAACTTTCATTTATTAAGTACCCTCAAAAAAGAGTTGAGCCAACTAACGTCACTATTACTTAAAGCCGAAAAAGGCGACCTAACAATAGACATAAGGCTTAAAAGTAAAGATGAACTCGGCGAAATATCAAATGCCATTCACAATACTATTTTCGCTTTTAAAGACCTGTTATTGGGGCTCGACCATTCAATCAATTCAGGCTCCAAACTCAGCGATGATATGAGCACTGCAACCAAAACAGTACTTGATGATTCAAACAAAACATTGGCCATGGCGAGTAATATAGCCACCGCAATAGAAGAAATGGCTGCAACAAGCCGCGAAATAGCAGGCTCAGCCTCTGAAACACTCAGCTCGAGTGACGAATTAAACAAACAAGCAACCCTATTAATTGAAGATAACAAACTGAGCCAAAGCTCTATTAGTGAGCTTGCTACAGGCATGTCTAATGTAGAGGAAGTAGTGAGTAAAATGGATCAGCAAGTAGCCAGCATATCGTCCATTTTAGACTCAATCAGTAACATAGCTGAACAAACCAATTTACTTGCACTAAACGCCGCAATTGAAGCAGCTAGAGCCGGAGAGCACGGCCGAGGGTTTGCCGTTGTTGCCGACGAAGTGAGAAGCCTTGCAGGAAACAGTAAAGAATCATCAGAAAAAATTTCGTCTTTGCTCGGCGAGTTACAGTCTATCAGCGACCAAGTAGTTAGCTCAATTGTAGCAAGTTCTAAATTATCAAAAGCCACTTTAGAGCGATTTGATCAAGCAAGGACAGTGTCTGAGCAAGTACATGCACAAAGTAAAGTACTCGAAAACTTAGCCATGAACGTATCATCAGCCGCAGAACAACAGTCGGCAGTTGCGTCGAATATAGCAGTGGATGCTGCAAGCGTATTTGAATACGCAAATCACGAAGTTGAAGCCGCACGTAAGCAAGAAGTAATTTTTAATGAAATGCAACTTAATACTGCAACCCTACAACATACAATGAAAAACTTTAAGTTTCAGTAGTTAATAACAAGCTTGTAAGTACAGCTAAAGGCCAATTGCTTAAGCAAAATAAACCAAAGCAATTGGCCAACTTTATCAAGTTACTTTGCCCGGTAAGTTAAACCTTGGCTCGGCGTATAGCTTTGTTGTTACTACATCAACTAAAATATTCACTGCGTTCCATACATCTTCAAACGAGGTATACAAAGGCGTAAAACCAAACCGTAAAATATTAGGCGCTCTAAAGTCAGCTATAACGCCTTTTTCTATTAATGCTTGGCAAATAGCGAATGCCTGGTTATGCGAAAAAGCCAATTGGCTTCCACGTTGGTTTGAATCCTCAGTAGAGCATAAACGCAAATCAACCAAGCTAGCATGCGACTGCACAAGGGTAATAAACATATCGGCTAAAGCAATCGACTTAGCCCTCACATCACCTATTTTAACGTTTTCCCATACATCAAGCGCGGCATCTAACGCACTCATAGCAATAACACTTGGCGTACCACATAAATACTGATTAATATTTTCTGGCCGCTCGTAATGGGCATTAAATGCAAATGGTTTCGCATGCCCCATCCAACCGCTTAATGGCTGTTTAACTGTACTTTGGTGGCGCTTAGCAACATATAAAAAGGCGGGTGACCCTGGGCCACCATTTAAATATTTGTAGCCACAGCCGACTGCAAAATCAACGTTGCATTTATCCAACTCAACCGGCAATGCACCTGCACTGTGCGCTAAATCCCATATCACTAAAATACCTTTTTGCTGGGCGAGCTTTGTTAGCCTTTGCATATTTAAAAGCTTACCGCTTCTAAAGTTAACTTGGGTAAGTAACAATACAGCGATGTCGTCAGTTAAGTTTTGCTCAATACATTGCTCTTCAACTAGTTTTAATTGACATAAATCAGTGCCTAATAAGTCGCTTAAGCCTTGCACCATGTATAAATCGGTCGGAAAATTATCTTGCGTTGATAACACTTTACTACGACCCGTGTTTAACATAAGCGCGCTGCTTAAAAGCTTAAATAAGTTTATTGAAATCGAATCACAACAAATTACCTGGCCTTTTTCGGCCCCAACTATGGGCGCTATTTTTTCGCCAACCTGCGTAGGTAAATCAATCCATTGGTGATCGTTCCAGCTTCTAATTAAATGACTCCCCCACTGATCGCTCACTACTGCCGCAACTCTGGTTTTAACCGCTTTGGGTAAAGCTCCTAGCGAATTACCGTCTAAATAAATAGTATTTTCGGGTAAATCAAATTCATCACGCTTGCTTGCAAGTACATCGGCTTTATCAAGCGCTACAATATCATCAAAATTCATTTATCTATTCCGTTTAAATGTTCAACTAACGTGCTAAAAGCAGCAGAACCTGGGTGTATCCAATCAAAATGCCCCACCCCTTTGAGTAAATCTACCGGCCGATTAAGTTGCTCTAACTTATACGCCGGGACAATGCTGTCATTCGCACCTTGTAAAATTATGCTTTGCGCATGCAAGGGTTGCTCGCTTGGGTTGGCCTGAGTGTATTGTTCGGGCTTATCGTTTGGCATACCTTGCATAAAATCTTTAGTTACTTTTTGACAACTATTAGTACCTGCCGCGTAGGCTTTAATATCGGTAATGGGAGCAAGGCCAATTACGCCTTTTAATTCACTTATTTCTCCACCCGCAAGTAACGCTAAATGCCCACCAGCCGAGTGCCCCACAACAACAGCATTATTAAGTTTAAACTCACCACTATTGTAAGTACTTGATGCTAAAATACCGGCTTTTATATCGTTAAATGTAACTGGCCAACCGCCACCGCTTTCGCCGCTTCGGCGATATTCCACCGACCATACATTAAACCCTGCCTGTGCCAAGCCCGTGCTTAACGCATAAGTATGTTTTATGTCGTATGCACTTAACCAACAACCACCATGCAGTAATACCACCAACGGCTTTGATTTAGTTTGTTCAGCATGCGTGGCTCGCCAAAGTAATGCAAATTGTGATTCGCCACTGCCATAGTGTATTTTTTCGTTAGCATTTACAAAACCGAGCGACGCCACTTTAGAATACGCAACATTCTTTTCAACAACAGGAAACTCAATGTTGTTGGTAGTCGTACACCCACTTAAAATCCACATACCTAAAAGTAAAACAACCGTATTTTTCACAACACAACTTCCTTTTTAAATCTTAAAAATAGCATCTTGCGCCTATTAAACTGCAAGCCTACTTGTACGTATCACTTGCATCATCACGTCACTTAGTTATTAATTAATAACACTTTAGTAACTGCAATTATTATTGTTATACACAAACTGGGCGTAATAAATTGACTCCTATGCTTACGTATTTAACCAAACGCTATAAAACCCTCGCCAAGTTAACCATGCTAAAAGCGACGAGTAAAGTTACTGCGTTTAAGCTTATGTTTATTAGAAAATAACTATTAACTTAGCTTTAAGGTGTTGGGCACTAAAAGCTGATGTATAATGACCCACTCTGGCTATTATTATGCCCTCAAGTGGAACACTAGAATGAAAAAACTATCTAAAGTACAAGAAAAACAACAAGCGCTTGTGCTTAACGTTGCCGATAAAATAGAAGAGCAAGGCCGCGCTGAACTACCCGGTATGCTGCAATGTTGGTTTGACGTGGAGTATCACTTATTTCCGGGCTCGTTACTTATGTGCTTTCAGTTTGAAAACCAACAAGCCCTTGATACCGCAGAGCCCGACATATTAAAATGGCAAAAACGATTAAGCGGCGCCATGCTTAAAAAAGGCGTTATTTTAAAAGACATGCGCAAACACCTAAAATTCACATTAAATGGCCCAGAAGACTAAACGCGTTAGCAAAAAAATCGCCTAATATTTACTAACAAAGATTTAAATCTCCTCTGCATTAAACTCTGTTACATGCGTTATTAATTGTGGAAAAAACGCTAAAAAAGCCTCATCCAACTGGTAGTAATGGCGTTTTATATCTTGGGCAGCGCCAGCAAATTGGTTGGCAAAGCGAATACGATTAGCAATGTTGTCTAGCGCAGTCCCCACACCATTAATAGTTTCGTAATCTTTAAACCAATCGTTTTTAGTCATGCTAGTAACTACGCGCTGCATACG
Source organism: Pseudoalteromonas sp. S408 (assembly GCF_005886645.1). Taxonomy (NCBI): domain Bacteria; kingdom Pseudomonadati; phylum Pseudomonadota; class Gammaproteobacteria; order Alteromonadales; family Pseudoalteromonadaceae; genus Pseudoalteromonas; species Pseudoalteromonas sp. S408. The sequence goes on from NZ_PNDY01000022.1 coordinate 12,721, forward strand.
CGGTGGCATGTGCGCCAACCGCTGATTTAAAAGCCCAAAACTGTTACGTTTAAAATCACTCAAAGGTTGCTCGCTAAACTGCTGCCAATGCGTAATTAAAAAGTGATCAAACACCACATCTATTGCCACGCCTGCAAAGCGCCTTCGCGCTGGCGAAAAATACTGTTTAGCCTCTTTAACAACGGGGTGTGCATCTGTGAACTTATCAACTAGATAGTGATTATTTAACGCATTTTTTACAGGCTCTGACAGCTGTGCCACATGCCTATGGCCGCCAAAATCGCCTAGTAAATTTCCAAAGTGGGAGTCAGCCGTTGGCTTTGCAAAATAAAGGTGAGCTAAATAATTCAATGTGTTCTCAAGTTTATTACTCTGTTTAAATAGTAACTTAGGGATCTAACATATACTATGCTTCGTATAGATTTAGTCTAATTATGAAGTTGAGCAACATTGAAAATATATTTCAAACTAGCCGTTTTTTAGTTGTCATTGCGGTTATCACCGCAGCAGTATCATCGCTCCTTGTTTATGTTTCATGCGTTAATATTGTTTTTAATATAGTGGTTTCAACCATTCTCGACCTGCCCGACTCAGCCAAAGCAGGTAAAGCCCTCATAGTTGAACTACTTAAAATACTCGATTTACTATTAATAGGCATTACCTTGCAAGTTATAGCCATTAGCTTATACCGCTTGTTTATATCGCCTGCTAAATCAAAAGAAAGTAAATTTTTAGCCGCTTTTAATATCAAGGACTTTCATGATTTAAAAATAACTCTCGTACAAGTCACCTCTGTTGTACTCGTTATATTATTTTTAGAACATGCAGTGGAATTTGGCGGCACAATAGAAACCCTGTACCTAGGAATAGCCATTGCCATTGTTATAGCCGCATCAACATTTGCATGGCGCTCAATGAAAGATTAACCAAAAAAGTGTTAAAAACGCCTCGTTGTTAGTCAAATTAAAAATGAATACAAAGCTCAGCCTCATGGTTTTATATTTAAAATAGCGGCTTAATTAGGGCTTTGTTACCTTTCGGTATGTAACTTGCTGTTACTCATATTCTTACTTTAAAAATTAAACATAAATAACCCCCTATTGATATGTATTAAAAGGAGAACATTATGAGTAATAAACAACTAATTACGACGATAGGTATAGGCTTGGCTGCAGCTTCTGCTGGTATGTTAACAAGGAAAACTTTACAAAAATCGTGGGAAAAGGTTACCAACGAACCAGCCCCAAAAGACAAGCCAAGTGAAAATACAGAGATCAAAGAAGCCGTAACATGGGCAGTCGTCTCAGGTATTGGAGCGGGCGTTGCAAGAATGGCCGTACGTTACTTACTCGACAAGCGCCAATCTAAGTAGGCTAATAATAAAGCCTCTTGTCATTTGTTACAGGAGGTTTAACCTACCTATCATTTACCCAGCCAATAATTCCCCAAAACAATACCGTTATGAATATGTAAGCGTATTCCTGCAATAGACCATGTACGATTCCCCATCTAACTATTAAAACCAGAGCAAAAGGCAATACATTTTTAAGCACTGCTCAAGCACTTAGGAAGCCTCTCTCTTTAGTTAAATTATAGGTTCAACGTTTTGTTTTGCTAAGTTATGTATTTTGACGTTATCTTAACTGAGCAACTATAACTATCAGATAATAATTAAACAAAAGGAATGTACCGATGTTGAATATTACAGCAACAAGTTTATATAGATCTGCACTCTCAGTTTTAACCTGCTTATCTTTATTAAGTATTTTAGTAGTACCCATAGCAAGTGCTGCAAAGCAATCTGAACCCACCGCATTAGTAGGCGGAAGACTGATAGATGGCTTTGGTAATCAGCCACTTGCCAACAGCGTAATATTAGTAAAAAACGGACTCATTGAAAAAGTTGGAACAGTTGATACGTTATCTGTACCTACGGGGTACAAAATTGTCTCAACAGAAGGCATGGATGTACTTCCTGGCCTTTGGGAAAACCATGCACACTTAATGCTAAATGGTCATGCTGATTACAAGCACTGGCATAAAGAATATACTCCTAAACTAACAAGCGAAATAATGCCTGCAAGCGCTGAACAATTATTGTTAGCTGGGATCACCAGTGCCCGCGATTTAGGCGCACCATTAAAAGACTCCATTACAATAAAAAATAAAATAGAGAATGGTGAAATTCCAGGTCCACGCTTGTTTGTTTCGGGTCCCTTTTTGCAACACGAAGCCTACCCTGGTACCGAGCTGTATAGGTGGGGTGTTAAAAACGTTGAAGATGCCAAAAAAAAGGTCAACAAATTGGCTGATGCAGGTGTTGATATTATCAAACTCATTGACCACGACATGATGAAACTTGAGGTAGCACAAGCTATTGTTGACCAAGCCCATAAACGCAATTTAGTCGTGGTTGCTCACTCACATAAACCTGACGAAATTAGACGAGGCTTAGAAATAGGGGTGGATAATTTTGAGCACACAGGACTTACCACAGCTCCCGAATTTCCAAACGATGTGATTGCTTTACTCAGAGAGCGCACAGCCAAAGGCAGAATTGCCGGCGGACCACTTTATTGGACCCCAACGGTAGAAGGACTTTGGAATTATGACTTAACCGTTGCCAACCCTGAGCGTTTAGATAATAAATGCTGGCACCGAGGACTAGAAAAAAGCACTATTGATGATATTCGCGGCTCATTAAAAAATGTAGGCGAGCTTGAATATATGCAACTAACACCAATGCGCAAATCCACGTTAAAACGAAAAATTCAACAATTAAAAGAATCTGGCGTAGTTTTATTGGTAGGTACCGACAGCGGAATACCAACCAAATTTCACTGTCAAAGCACATGGAACGAATTAGCTGTATGGGTAAACGAAATGGATATTTCTGCAATGGATACAATTCGTGCCGCGACTTATTGGCCATCAGTGCTAATGAAAGTAAACGATAAAGTGGGAACAGTAAGCGAAGGAAAATATGCAGATATTATTGCTGTTAAAGGTGATGTATTGCGTTATATAAACCTTTTACAGCATGTTGATCTAGTCATGAAAAACGGTAAAGTTTATAAACTAGATGGTAAAGCGACAGCTGATAAATAAGGTCCTAAACCTTTTATTCTCCACTTCTTTAATACATGTTAGAAGTGGAGGAAATTTATTAAATATTCTAACTTTGTTCACCTGTAAAAAAAGCTTAATATTAGCTTTATAAATAAAAAATAAATTAAAAAAAGCAAATATCAGTCGATTCAACGTTAATGGGTTGCTGTAAGTTAACAATAATAGGATAGTAAATTACATATAAAACAATCGCGTTATCTTAGGAATATTATGATCAAAGTATTATTAGCGACCAGCTTAATCGCCTCTTCATTCGCTGCTTTAAGTAATCCTTTAACTGTTGAAGAACAGCGCATCAACAAAGCCCAATCGGCAATGCCAAATGTTTTAAAAGCATTTACCCCGCAAATATCAAGTTTTGAGCAGCAATTTAAAGAGCTTAACAACTTTAAAAGTGCAAAAACATTAGTACAAAGCTTTAGTTTTGAACTGTGGGAAAGTGCCAAGCAACGCATAATAAAAACCAAAAACTACGACGACCGAGAGCTTTACTGGGCGCGCCTGCTTTCAAGCAAAGTAATACGCACAACATCACCTAAGTTTTCAATTACGCAGGCTCAACTAAATACTTTACTAGTCCTACTTGAAGAAGGCAGCAGAGGCCGCACCGACCTTACTTTTTCATCAGGCAGCACTAAAAAAATATTACTTACAGGCTTTGACCCATTTTTACTCGATAGAAACATAAACCAAAGTAACCCCTCAGGTGTTGCGGCGTTATTACTCGACGGCCAAGTTATTAATTACAACGGCATCAGCGCAGAAATTAACACCGTTATGGTGCCTGTACGCTACGAAGACTTTGATCAAGGCATAATAGAATCACTACTTGCCCCCTACTACGCACTTAATAATGTAGACATGGTAGTCACCGTAAGTATGGGCAGAACAGAATTTGATTTAGAGCACTTCCCGGGTAAACGCCGCAGTGTAACTGCCCCCGACAATGCCAATATTGTGTATGGTGGAACGCAAACAAACCCAGTAATACCAAAACTTAATGGCCGGCCACTCCCGGGCAACGAATTTGTAGAATTTAGCTTGCCTGTAAGTTACATGCAACAAGCCAAAGGCCCTTATAAAGTTATCGACAACCGTGAAGTCACCACGCTTGAAAAAACCTATAAAGCGCCTTCGTACGGCGAGCTTAAAAATAGTATTGCGGTAAATGGCGGCGGCGGTGGTTACCTGTCTAACGAAATATCGTATAGAAGTATTCGCCTACGCGACGCACTTAATTCAAGTATACCTACAGGGCATATTCATACCCCACGTATACAACAATTCGAACCTGAAACAGAAGCTAAAATAGTAAAACAAATAAAGGCAATGCTAGAGCATAGCTTAGTAGCGCTATAGTTTATAACTACAAATTTAAGCGCGTAAAAAAGGGCAATAATATTGCCCTTTTTTATAATCAGCTGAATATGGCTTTTTATGATTGGTAAGTGGAGAGAAATTTTTATTTGCCTCTTCATAAAACGCTTATTTTAACGGAATAATAAAACGAAGTTATTTAAGACAAATTTTGCATTTTTTCACTCACAAATATGGAATAAAACACTCTCTACAGGCTGCCCTTAAAAATAAATAAAATATAACGACTATTTATCAAAGCTAGACAAAAACATACTTTCAGGTACTTTATTTTTAATCATAACGTCATGGTATGTACCGTCTCTTATACCCAAATCAATCGCTTTATTCACTACCGCCATAGCTTTTAAACTTTCAGCAATGTCTTTTGCAAATGCAACATGAATTGAACGTTTCTCAATCACGTTAGAGTCAAATAATATGTCGTTTTTAAATTCAATCAACTCAGTGCTTAACAAATACTTGCCATAGCTTTCTGACATAATTAAGCGGTCTACTTTTTGGTTAAAAAGCAGTTTAAACCCTTGCTGAGCCGTGGCAACTTCTAACAGCTCATAAGTGTGATAGCCCGTTAATATTTTATCGTGCACACCTAAACGAACACCCGCAATAATATTTTCTTTGTCTTTTCTATCCTTGTGATAAAAAGCACCAAACGCCCCCACTCCAATTGGCTTTGACAAAACCGCCCACTGCTCTCGTCCTGGCAGATTAGCTGCTAAAAATAAACCGTCAGCTTTTCCTGACTGAGTATAATAGTTCGCTCTAGCCCAAGGTAAAACAATGGCGTCTACTTTATACCCTAGTTTAGCTAAACTTTGATTTAAAAATTGCCAGCTAGCACGATAAATTGGGTAATTCTCCATCAACATTTTGTCATGATCATGACCAACCGCAAACGTAATGGTTTTATCCTTTTCACTGGCATTTAACGAGCTGATATTAAAGCATAAAATGCAAAGTAGAATGAGCGCTCTACGAACCATAGTAACCTCTTATTTAAAAGGGAATTTATAAGGCATAAGTCAACAAGGGGTCAAATCTTGACTTCAGACATCAAACAACCTCGAAGCGCTTCCCACTGTAATTTAACCTTCTTAAGTCAACAAGGGGTCAAATCTTGACTTCAGACATCAAGCAATCTCGAAGCTCTTCCCACTGTAATTTAACCTTCTTATCTTCAACCATTAATGCATTTAATCTACCAACAGTTTTTGATACTGCCGAATAGTGCTTAACATTAAAAACATTTGCTAATGCCTGCAAATCTAATCCCGTTAAATCTTGGCAAAATTTAATAGCAAACCAACGGGGTAAGTTTTTCTCTTTTCGCCCCTTTTTAACCATAACTATATCATCTACCTCAACATTAAGGTGTTTAGCTAAGTAAGTAATTACATCATTCGCTGAGTGCTTTTTACTAACAAGCTTACTTTCACTGTTTGATGTTGCAATATAACCCTTTAAGTTTTCAATAAAATCTTCACAGCCTAACACCGACAGTAACTTTTTAGCGCCATAAAAAGCGCTTATCTCTTCATTGCTCTCATATTCAACAAACTGTTTGTACGCAGCATATTTACGCTTTTTACCTTGCAGCGAAAATATAAAATCTCTATTTAGCCATTTAGGTGTCGCACCACTTTTAATAAAAGCTGAATAGCTAGACCATTTGTACTTAGCAAAGTCATCTACCAACGGGGTGCTCGTTTCAATTGGGTTACGATGAATATACCGGCTAACATGCAATAAGTAATTATCAGCATCCACCAACACCGCTTTGTAGCGCCCTCTAAACAGCGTACCATCTGTATTATGGGTTCGGTTAAAGTATTGAGTGTAAAGGCCATTAATATGCTTCATGGCTCGGCCTAAATTAGCATCGGGGGTTTTTATTAACAGGTGGTAATGATTAGTCATTAAACAATATGAGTGCACTTCAATATTAAAACGAAGGCTTGCTTGCTCAATGCAATATAAAAAATACTTAAAGTCGTCATCACTCAAAAAGGTATTTTCATGCCCTCTTCCACGATTCATCACATGATAAAACGCATTCTCATACTCTATTCGCAATGGTCTAGACATAGCAATTCACTCAATAAGCAGTAAACTATAAATCTAGACCATTGATGTATGAAGTCAAGATTTGACCCCTTTGGTTTCAGACCCCTTTGGTTTTCAATCTGATGCCCATAACAGAGGTAAATTAAGTGCCATTAAAAAATATATTACCTGTAATTCTGATGATTGGCGGAATAGCCCTTTATTTTTCTAATTTTGACAGCCCATCAAAATTAGAAAAAAACACTGTTAATATAAATACAAAACATTCAGATACTAAACACCATACAAAATTTGATGACGCTTTGCAGCTACCCCAAAATAAAAAAGAATTAGGCATCAAGGTATTAGAAAGAAAAGTTGAGCAAAAGAGGGGAATACATCAAAATTGGTGCTCAGCTTCAAAAGACGTCATAATAGAGGACCGTATACTAATCGAAGACTCCATGAGTGATTGGGATGCAAGAATAGGCAAGGCTTATGTCGGATTCCGCGCAGAGATACATCAAGATGACTTTTTTTATCCCGACAACTATGTTTTAGCTCCCTATCAAGAAATGGGCTTAGACGAACTCGAAAGGTCCGCTAATTTAAATGATAAATGGGCCATGGTGACATTTATACAAATGGCAACGTATAAAGAACATAAGAAAGCTCTAAATTTTGCAAATGAGCTACTTATTCAAGGCGCTGTTCATCATGCACTTGAGTATTTAGTAAAATCAGAATTAATTCTGGCTAAAAGTAACCTTATGAAAAACGACTTAAATAGCGCTAGCAATAATGTTGCCAATGCTATTGCATACTCAATATTAGGTCTAGAAGAGTATAGCGAAGGTGGTCTGAAAGCATATTTAGGTATTATAGAAAGAGATAAAGAACTTAAAGAAATCTTTCAACCGTTAAGATTTTTAAAAGAAAGAAGTTCACTTATTAAAAAAACATATAACAAAGTCAGCCTAAAACTATCAGATGAGCGAGAAAGCAGATCTATTTTTCTTGAACAAGCACCAGATTTAGTCAAAAAGTACTTTAACACTAACTTGGCTGCCGTTACTTTAAATAAAGAAAAAGAATTAGACCTATTAAATGAATTGAATATCAGCAATACATTATCAAAGGCTGACACTAAATGTGTTGATAAATTGAGAGATGCAATGCAATCTTTTGTAAAATAACTAGGCATTGGTAATTTTAATTAAACAATTTTGTTATTGATAAGTTTAGTAGAGAAGATCACCCATTAGGAAGTTCCGGTCAAGCAGGCAGCTGTGTTTTCTTGATCTTTTATTCAAAAATCAAGTGTTGTTACTTTTTAAACTCAATTTAAATTTGGCTATACACCTAGTCATGACGTCGATTGGTGTGAATATGCACCAGTCACCCATATGAATTTAGGCGGTTTAATTAAGCATTATTGATGATTAATTAATGCCCTTGGCTTTCGCCTCAGTCATCGTTTAGTTCCAATATCAGTCCAGTTTCTGGCTGTGTTTACACACTGCGCTGTAACAATCCTGTGGTTTATGCTTGAACATAACCAACCCTTTGTGGCTCAAACATTGGGCATATCCAGTATTTAAAATATGAGCGGTTAACGTGCAGGCTCAATCAAATCTAGTGGTTTTACCAACCCCATTACTAGCTCAACACGTTAACCTAATTCCGTTTTATGGTCGTTAAGAAAAAGCCTTGTGTTCATCAAATGGGACATTATCTTTAAGCACGTGATAACAGGCTCTTGCGAGCTTATGCGCAACCGTTTTAATTGCGATAACCTGGTTCGTTTTAGCCAGTTTTCGTTGATAATATTTTTTGATTGTCGGGTTGTACCGAATGGCAAAATTAGCGGCCTCAGTAAACGCCCACGCTAAATAACGATTACCATTCTTTTGATTTGTAGCGCCTTTTTTCTTTCCATTACTGTACCTTGCTCCTTTAACACAGCGACAATAGGAGGAGAAATTACCTGGGCTATCAAAACGTTTAATCGTGCCTGTCTCTAACATAATGGTCAGTGCTAACGTATTCCCAATCCCATCAATACTGGTTAGGTTTATAAACTCAGGGGAGAGCGATGTTTGTTGTAAAATAGCACTCTCTATTGCGTTGATTTGCTGTTGAGCACAGCGTATTAATGAAAGGTTAGAAATGACCGACAGTGCTGTATTCGTTGAGCTGAAATCGGTGTGTACTTGCTCAACATTGACGCCTTTTCTGATAGCGGCCATTTGTTTGATTTTGTTGCTACTGAGCTTGTATCCAAGATGACGCATGTAACAACTTTGCACTGATAATAAGTTTTTAGTGGACTGTTGAACAATGTCCATTCGTTTACGCATTAAGTCGCGAACAGCCCTGAGCTCTCGAGGATAAATATAGCCCTCAGGCAGAATGTTTAAACGTAGCATTTCAGCTAACCAACACGCATCACTGTGGTCATCAGCATGCTTTAAGCCTGAATACTGTTTAATTGCAGCGGGGTTTGCTAAGTGAAGTTTAAACCCTTCATCCATTAAAGCATCGACTAACCAATACCAGTTAAAAGTTGATTCAACAACAAGTCCTTTTAAATTGTCTTTATAAGGACTGAGAAAAGATAAGATAAAATGACAGACATGTCATTATTTAAACGCTTAGCGGTAAGCGTTTCACCGTGTGAATTAATGATAGCAATAACACTATTATTTGAATGCAAGTCAATTCCACCATATAGTTTCATACTAAGCTCCTCGTGATACTGTTTATGTTTTGAACAACACAACTGTATCGAAAAACTCGAGGAGCTTTCTATATGATTATCAGGTCTTGTTTCTTGCCAAGACCAAACATCAACCTCACGTTTAACCCACCTCCCCCGTCATCGCGCCCTGAAAAGAAGCAATTGATGAGTAATATCGCGCATGGATGCGCGATAAGGCGAAACTAGGCCATGGATGGCCTATCTTCGCCGTTTATGTTCACATCAATTGTGATTTGAAGGAAATAGCGTGATGCTCGGGGCGCCGTGGGGTTCCAAGGGCCGGTCGGCGGTAGCCGCCCCTTGGTTGCCGCCAGCAATCTGGCAAAAAACCTTGAATAAGGTTTCTAATATTTAAAAAGCGCGAAATGCATTCACATTATCGGTGGTTATAAACCTCAAACACCTATTCAAATACTTATTCGAGCTACCGCCCGCGCGTCAGCAAGCTAAACGCCAACAACAATTAAATACCTTTTGGGCTTCGCCCAACACGCCAGCAAGCTGTGCGTCTACAACGTTTTAACACAAAAAAGCCGCTGCATTGCTGCAACGGCTTTTATAATTTCGATAAATCCTCACTCTAAAGTGGAATTTTTTCAAAAATTAGTCGCGGTAAGTCTCTACCGCTGGGCATGAACATACTAAGTTACGGTCGCCGTATACATCATCTATACGTGTAACCGTTGGCCAAAACTTATCTTTAGCAACGCTTGGTACTGGGAATGCAGCGTAAAAACGGTCATACGCGCGGTCCCATTCGTTACCTAACACGTCAGCTTGTGTATGCGGAGCAAACACAAGTGGGTTGTTTTCGATTGACCATTCGCCAGAGATTACTTTGTCGATTTCGCCTTTGATTGACACCATCGCTTCGATAAAGCGGTCTATCTCGCCTTTTGACTCAGACTCTGTTGGCTCAATCATCAATGTGCCAGCTACTGGGAACGACATAGTAGGTGAATGGAAACCGTAATCTTGTAGGCGCTTAGCTACGTCCATTTCAGTAATGCCTGACGCTTCTTTTAATGGGCGTAAGTCAACAATACATTCATGAGCAACGCGGTTGTTACGCCCACGGTATAAAATTGGGAAGTGCTGGCTTAGCTCGTGCGTTAGGTAGTTAGCGTTCACAATGGCCATTTCGGTGGCTTGTTTTAAGCCCTCTGAGCCCATCATGGTAATGTAAGCCCATGAAATAGGTAAAATAGCCGCTGAGCCGTAAGGCGCTGCCGATACGGCACCGTTGTTAATGTTGGTACCCGGTACATTAATTACGCTGTGGTTTGGCATAAATGGCGCTAGGTGCGATTTAACACCAATTGGGCCTACACCTGGGCCGCCGCCACCGTGCGGAATACAAAACGTTTTGTGCAAGTTTAAGTGCGATACGTCTGAACCAATAAAGCCTGGGCTTGTTACGCCTACTTGTGCGTTCATGTTTGCGCCGTCCATGTAAACTTGGCCGCCGTGCTCATGAATAATGTCACATAGTTCACGAATGGTTTCTTCGTAAACACCGTGGGTAGATGGGTACGTGATCATGGCACACGACAAGTTTTCAGACACTTCTTCAGCTTTCGCTTTAAGATCGGCCATGTCGATGTTGCCGTTTTTGTCACAGTTAACCACCACAATTTTCATGCTGGCCATTTGTGCCGACGCAGGGTTAGTACCATGCGCAGAACTTGGGATTAAACATACATTACGGTGCGCATCGCCGCGTGACTCGTGGTATTTACGAATGGCAATTAAGCCTGCGTATTCACCTTGTGCGCCCGAGTTTGGCTGTAGTGAAACCGCATCGTAACCGGTAATGTTAACTAGCCAGTCGTGTAGCTCGTTAATCATTATTTGGTAACCTTCTGCTTGGTCTAGCGGGCAGAATGGATGAAGGTTTGCAAATTCAGGCCATGTAACGGGGATCATCTCAGCGGTCGCATTTAGTTTCATGGTACATGAACCTAACGAGATCATTGAGTGGTTAAGCGCTAAATCTTTGTTTTCAAGGCGCTTAATGTAGCGAAGCATGTCTGTTTCGCTGTGGTAGCTGTTAAAGTTTGGATGCGTTAGTACTTCGTCATCACGCACTAAACTTGCTGGAATAGAGTCGCTACCGTTTGCTTCAATATCGGCTGCAATGGCATCTACGCTTAGGCCGTGGCCTTCACCTAGTACAATATCAAATAGCTCAGCTACATCGGCACGTGTTGTGGTTTCTGAAACCGAAATTGAGTACTCGCCGTCGTGGTTTGTAGCAAAGTTAACATCGTGTGCAATGGCACGTGCTATTACATCGTTTTTGTTGTCGCTTACTACTGTTAACGTATCAAACCATGTGCTGTGCTTTAGTGCCACGCCTTTTGCTTTTAGGCCAGTTGCTAAAATATCAGCAAAGCGGTGAATGCGCTGCGCGATAGTTTTTAAGCCTTGCGGGCCGTGGTACACCGCGTAAAACGCGGCCATGTTGGCAAGCAGTACCTGCGCTGTACAAATGTTTGAGTTGGCTTTGTCACGGCGAATGTGTTGTTCGCGCGTTTGCATAGCCATTCGTAGTGCGTCGTTACCTAAACGGTCTTTAGATACACCAATAATACGCCCTGGTAATGAACGCTTGTACGCGTCACGTGTTGCAAAAAATGCAGCATGTGGGCCGCCGTAACCCATTGGTACACCAAAACGCTGAGCCGAACCAAGTACTACGTCGGCACCTAGTTTACCCGGTGCTTTTAATAGTAATAAACTCATAATGTCGGCAGCAACACAGGCAATGGCCTTTTTGCTTTGTACGCCGGCAATTAGGTCGGTTACGTCAACTATTTCACCCGATGTAGATGGGTATTGGAATAATGCGCCAAAAATGTCGTGGTTAACGGCGTCGGCCGCTTTACCTACAATAATTTCAAAACCAAATTGCTCAGCACGGGTGCTTACTACGTCTATAGTTTGTGTGTGTACGTCGTCGGCAATAAAAAAGGCGTTGGCTTTTTTAGCTTTTGATACACGTTTTGCTAGGCCCATTGCCTCGGCAGCAGCGGTTGATTCGTCAAGTAACGACGCGCTTGCTAAATCAAGGCCTGTTAAATCTAGGGTCATAGTTTGGAAGTTTAGTAACGATTCTAAACGCCCTTGTGCTATCTCTGGCTGGTACGGCGTGTACGCTGTATACCAACCCGGATTTTCTAGTACGTTACGTAAAATCACGTGCGGTACATGTGTTGGGTGGTAGCCTTGGCCAATGTACGATTTGAAAACTTTATTTTTGCTTGCTACTGACTTTAAGTAGCTTAGTGTTTCAACTTCAGTACGGCTTTCGCCAATGCTTAGCGGTTGCTCTAGGCGAATGTTAGCCGGTACAGTTTGATCGATCAGCTCTTGTACACTCGATACTTCTAAAGCACTTAGCATATCGCTTACTTGCGCTGGGCTTGGCCCTATATGGCGGCGAATAAAATCTTGCTTTTGCTCTAACTGCTCAAGAGATTTGGCGTTTGACATGTGTCTAGATTCCTATGATCCTAAATACTAATGGGTAACTAGTATTAATTAAAATATATGATGATTTAACGTCAAAATGGTATGGAAAGTTGGCGATAAAATCATAAAAGCCCCATCAAACATAAAACGGGGCTTTTAAGTATCAATAAAGAGTGATTACTCTTCGTCGATAGTGTGCGAGTAACCTTCAGCGTCTAATAGGTTGTCTAGTTCAGACTCATCAGATGCTTTAACACGGAATAACCAACCATCACCGTACGCGTCGTTGTTTACTGTTTCAGGTGCGTCTTCTAGCTCTTCGTTAATGGCAACAATTTCGCCGCTAATTGGTGCGTAGATGTCTGACGCCGCTTTAACCGACTCTGCTACTGCACAATCTTCGCCTGCGTCTACTTCGTCGCCCACTTCTGGCAATTCAACAAATACCATGTCACCAAGTAGTTCTTGTGCGTGCTCTGTAATACCTACAGTAAAGGTACCGTCACCTTCGTTGCGAACCCACTCGTGTGAAGAAGCGTATTTTAATTCAGTAGGGATATTGCTCATTATCTTGTTCCTTTGGTTATGATACCAATCAAATTAAATATTTAACCACTCTAGCGGTCTAAATAAAGCGCTAACATCGTTATTAATTTTTCAGGTAGAACAACTACATATCAAAATTAATGCCTTGTTATCACTCTATTTATCCGTCGCTGTAGGTGGTTAATAACTCAACATGATTGGTATTATTGGGTGATAACACCAAATTTAAATTATTGATTTACCGTTACGTACAAAGCTAGGCTTCACTACTTTAACGTTAACTAATTTTTTGCGCATTTCTACTTGAGCTGTGTCGCCTGTTGAACGTGGTACACGTGCAAGGGCTACACTAAAACCAAGTGTAGGTGAGAAAGTACCTGAGGTAATAACCCCTTCCCCACCGTCAACAATTACTTTTGAACCGCTTCGCAATACGCCTTTTTCTTCAAGTACTAAACCAACAAGTTTGTCGGTGCTTTTTTCAGCGCGCTGTTTAACCAGTACGTCACGGCCAATAAAGTCACGATCTTCAGGTTCCCATGCAATAGTCCATGCCATGTTAGCGGCAAGTGGTGATACACTTTCGTCCATATCTAGGCCGTAAAGGTTCATACCTGCTTCTAAACGTAGCGTGTCACGTGCACCTAAACCAGCTGGCGCTACACCTGCATCTAGCAGTTGTTGCCATAAATCGGCTGCTTGGTCGTTTGGTACTACAATTTCGTAACCGTCTTCGCCAGTATAACCCGTTGTAGCAATAAATAAATCACCCACTTGAACACCAAAAAACGGCTTCATACCTTCAACTGCTGCTTGCTGCTCTGCATTTAAAAGCGTGCCTGTTTTTTCGCGTGCGTTAGGGCCTTGTACTGCAATCATTGCAAACTCTGGGCGCTCAGTCACTGTAACGGCAAAATCGCTCGATACATTAGCTAAATGCGCTAAGTCTTTTTCGCGCGTAGCCGAGTTAACCACTAGGCGGTAAAACGTTTCGCTGAAAAAGTAAATTATAAGGTCGTCGATTACGCCGCCTTGCGCGTTAAGCATACCCGTGTAAAGTGCTTTGCCCGGTACGGTTAATTTAGCCACGTCGTTTGCTACAAGCTTACGTAAAAATGCTTTAGCTTGGTCGCCTTCAATATCAACAATGGTCATATGTGATACGTCAAACATACCTGCATCGTTACGCACTGCATTATGTTCTTCTATTTGTGAGCCGTAGTTGATTGGCATTTCCCAGCCATGAAAATCAACCATTTTTGCGCCCGCTTCTAGGTGCTTAGCATGTAGTACAGTTTTAGAAGTCATAACATTCCTTCACGTTTTAAATTAACCCTTAATGGGCGTGGCTTAAATTAAAAACAGGCAAACATAGCTATGTTTGCCTGTTGATTGTTTTGTTATGCGGCCTGACTTTGCATGACTGCAAAACCTTGCGTTTGCATATAGCTTTGCCATTTTTGTAGCTCTGGCGCTTTAGCTATGAGCACAAAATGCTGCTCATCTTTGTTATCAATTGCGGTAATAAATACCTCACCGCTTTGCGCACCGTAGCATAATTGCGCGTCAGATAATCGCAAACCGGGTGTTAACTTAAAGGCATCAACTAACGTATCAAAGGCGTTTTCGCCGCTTAAGGTAAAGCTGGTTAAGTCGGTACGAATAACGTAGTCAATATCAAAACGAAGCTGTTGTTCGTTTATAAGTGACTGTAATTGAAGGCTTGCGCTGTAAGGTAATACAAATCGAAAGGCAGTTTCGCTGAAATAATACACGGCGTAGCTAAAGTCAGAATTGAAATCGCCGTCTAGCGTGCCTTTTAAGCCTAAACCGCTGGCCGTTAATTTTGTTAAATCGTGGCCTAAAATACTGCTTAAAAATACAGAAGCTTCGCTGCCGCTAAAATCCATTACAACTGTGCTGTTATTTGCTTGCAAAGCGTTTATAACCGCGCTGTTGGCGTTGCTGTGGCGGGCAAACATTATTGGGTTAAAAGTCATAACAAACACCTGTGTATTTTTAATCTTAAAATTATATTGCGCGGGGTCTGTAACAACAAATTGTAATTATTTATCAATTGATAAATAATACTTATATATGTGGCCACATAAATTGTAATTTTAAATATGAAAAATATATCAACCGACAGTTTACGCACCTTTGTAATGATTGTAGATGTAGGCGGATTTGCCAAAGCAGGCGACTTTTTAGGCCTTTCACAGCCTGCGGTAAGCTTACAAATAAAGCGCTTAGAAGATGTATTAGGTTATAAACTATTTAAAAAGCAAGGTCAGCGCCAAGTACTTAACCAGTACGGCGAACTATTATTGCCCATGGCAAAACAGATGATGCAATACAACGACGCCATTTTGCAGCAATTTACCTCAGAGAGTATTGCCGGAAAAGTACGCTTAGGCATACCTAGCGAATTTGCAGCGCGAATACTCCCTTCTATTATTGGCGACTTTGTGGCGCTTTACCCAGAGGTATCGCTTGAAGTTAAATCGCGTTTAAGTAAGCATTTATTATCGGCTTCTAGGCAAGACCAATTTGATTTAGTTCTTGCGCTAAACGAGCAACTTACCTCAAGTAAATTTCCTATTTTTATGCAAGACCAATTGGTATGGGTGGGCGATTTAAACCAAGCACAAAACCAAGTAGTTACCTTAGTAACCGCGCCAGAGGGATGCATTTATCGCCGCCGCGCTACCGATGCGCTTAAAAGTGCCGGCATAAAATACCGTATTGTATATAGTAACGCCGACTTAACTGGGCTTATTGCGGCTTTAAAAGAAGGGCTTGGCATTACAGTACTTGCAAAAAGTACCGTACCCAGTGAGCTTAATTACCAAGTACAAACTAAATACCTACCTGCACTGGGCGACATTGGTATTAGCTTGGTTAAAAGTTCAGGTGAGTCTGAAAATGCGGTAGATAAGCTTGCTGAGTTTATTGCCTTGCGTTTAGGCTAATAAAACACACACTCAACTTTATACCTAGCGTCACGATTACAAAACAATACAAAAGATATAAAAAAGTTAATTAAGTTACATAATATATGTTTTTAGTTCTAAAAAAATGAATATTTTTATACTAAATAATATTGATTCGCATTCGTTAACGTGTTCAAATTACGCCAATTCAGATAATCAACGTGATTAGGACAAAAATGAACCCTAAGTTTTTAGTATCTACTCTTGCAACTGCGGTTGCTTTGTCTTTTACAGCCACTGCAATGGCTAAAGACACCAGCGATAAAGAACAACGCTTTGAACAAATTACAGTTATTGGCTCACAGCAAGCTATAAACGACATTCCTGGTTCGGCTACTTTTATCTCTGACGAAGAACTTCAAAAATTTGAGTTTACCGACATTTCGCGTGTTTTAGCGTCTGTTCCGGGTGTTTACGTTCAAGAAGAAGATGGCTACGGCCTTCGCCCTAACATTGGTATGCGCGGTACTGGTACCGGCCGTAACGATAAAATTTCTGTGATGGAAGATGGTGTATTAGTCGCACCTGCGCCTTATTCTGCACCTTCTGCTTATTACTTCCCTACTATGGGTCGTATGGAAACAATAGAAGTATTAAAAGGCGCGGCCTCTGTTAAGTACGGTCCTCGTACTACAGGTGGTGTTTTAAACTTACTTTCTCGTAGCTTACCAACCGAGCCAAATAGCTCTAAAGGTATGGTAGATGCAGCCCTTGGTAGCGATGGCTACTACAAAGGCCACGCATACTTTGGTAAAGAAAAAAACAACACGTCTGGCTTAGTTGAAGTATTTACTTACGGCGCAGATGGCTTTAAAGAGCTTCCTGTTGGCAGCGACAACACGGGCTTTGAAAAAACAGATTTACTATTAAAATTTGGCCATACGTTTGGTCAAAACGATGCGCATAACATTGAGCTAAAAGTAAAATACTCTGACGAAACATCAGACGAAACTTATATGGGCTTAACTGACGAAGATTACACAGCAAACCCTAATCGCCGTTACGCTGCATCACAAAATGATGAAATGAATACTCGCCACAATGCTTACCAACTAAACTACGCGTATCGTTTTGGTGAAGGCTACGAATTACTTGCAACCGCTTACCTAAACGATTTTCATCGTAACTGGTATAAAGCAAGCAGTGTAGGCACAAGCACACTTGAACAATACAGCGATTTTGAAGCAAACCCAACAAGCGAAGGTATTGAAGGTATTGAAGGTATTGGTGTTAAAGCTAACAACCGTGATTACCAAGCAAAAGGCATTCAGTCTGAATTACATATTCCTGCAGGCGATCACTACGTTACAGTTGGTGTGCGTTACCACGAAGACGAAATGGATCGTTTCCAATGGCAAGACACGTACACGCTTAATCAAGACCTAAGCATGACGCTTACATCGCAAGGTATTCCTGGCTCAGATAGCAACCGTGTAGACAGCGCTAAAGCAAGCACGTTATTTGTTCAAGACGAATGGACATTAGACGCGTTAGTTATTAATGCAGGCCTTCGTTACGAAGACATTACCATTAAACGTGAAGAATGGTCTAAATCAGATCCAACGCGCAGCAATGGCTTAACTAAAGATATTTCGAACGATACTGAAATTTTAGTGCCATCGTTAGGTGCCACTTACACACTTAACGACAACATAACGTTACTTGCTGGTATTCAAAAAGGTTATGCTCCAGCGGCACCGGGTAATGCAGACCAAGAAGAAGAAGAAAGTGTAAACCTTGAGTTTGGCTCTCGCTTTAATATGGATGGCTTTAACGGTGAAGTGATTGCGTTTTTCTCTGATTACGACAATATGCACGGTAACTGTACTGCGGCAGTAGGTTGTAGCGACGAGAACATTGGCGACCAATACAACTACGGTGAAGTAGAAGTGTCGGGTTTTGAATTTAGTGCGGGTCGTACATTTGCAACAGACGCAGCACAATTCCCAGTTAAATTAACGTACACATACACTGACTCTGAGTTTAAAAACACGTTTGATTCAGAAATTTGGGGCTCAGTAGAAAAAGGCGACGCAATGCCTTACGTACCAGAAAACCAAGTTGCTTTATCGTTAGGCGCTGAGTTTGCATCGTTTGTTGTTAACAGCCAAATACGTTACGTGTCTGATTCTCATGCCGACCTATCTGACTCAGGCTTAAACGCAATCGATAGTCGTGTAGTGTGGGATTTAGCAGCTAAATACTTAATCGACGACAACCAAAAAGTATACTTAACGGTTGATAACCTGTTTGATAAAACGTACATCGCTAACCGTGCTAATGGCGGTATTCAGCCAGGTAAGCCTCGTAGTATTCAAATGGGCTACACATATAGCTTTTAAGTAATTGCTGAGTAAAACGGCTCGTTAGCTGAACCGTTTTACTCACGATATGCTAAGCAAATAATAGATACAAAAAAGCCGAGATTATTTAATCTCGGCTTTTTTAATGCTTAAGCTTTAAGCTAGGGCAATTTAATTGTTTGCGTTACGTTGGCGTAATACTTCAAATAAACAAATACCGGTTGCAACCGATACATTTAAGCTAGACACCGAACCTGCCATTGGAATTTTAACCAATACATCGCAATGCTCACGCGTTAAACGGCGCATCCCCTCGCCTTCTGCGCCCATAACAATGGCCATTGGGCCTGTTAAGCTTGCATCAAATACGTGTGTATCGGTTTCGCCAGCGGTACCAACTACCCATACACCCGCATCTTTAATTTCACGAAGCGTACGTGCAAGATTAGTAACCTGAATAAGAGGGACTGTTTCTGCTGCGCCACACGCTACTTTACGCGCTGTGCCGTTAAGCTTTGCCGACTTATCCTTAGGAACAATAATCGCGTGAACACCTGCCGCATCTGCACTACGCAAGCATGCACCTAAGTTATGCGGGTCGGTTATGCCATCAAGTACCAATAAAAATGGGGTTTCTTCACGGGCAATGATCACATCTAGATCTTTTTCGTTGTACGTTGGCGCCGCTTTTACGTTAGCAATAATACCTTGATGCTGTTCGTCTTTCGACTTGTTATCAAGCGCTTTACGCTGCATAAATTGTACTGAAATACCAAATTTACGTGCTTCATCAATAATCGGTGTTAAGCGTTTATCATCACGGCCTTTAAGGGCGTAAATTTCTAAAAATCGCTCAGGCTCTTTTGCTAAAATTGCTTCAACAGAGTGAAAGCCAAAAATTAATTCATTACTCACGTATTTTATGCTCCTGGGCTTGTACGTTTACGGGCATTTTTGCCTGGTCTTTTAGGCTTTTTAGCCGATTTCTTTTTCGGTTTTTTCTTTGTGGTGCCGTCGGTAGCTTTAATCGCCGACTTACCAGCAGCTTTGCCTTTACCGGCTGGCTTTTTTTTACCTTTGGGCTTGTCGTCTGACTTTTTGCCCGGTACTTTGCCTGCTTTTAACTGTGAGCGTACACTCGCTGGTGCTTTACCTTTTGGTGCACGACGGCGTGAATACCTGTCTTGTGCTATATCGCCTTTGAGCACTAAGTTTATACGGCGATCGTCTAAACTAACTGAGGCAACTTGCACTGTCACTTTATCGCCAAGGCGGTAAACTTTATGTGTGTGCTCACCTATTAGGGTATGTTTTGCAGCGTCGTGCTGGAAGTATTCATCACCTAAATTAGTAACATGAATAAGTCCGTCAATTTGTAAGTCGTCTAGGCGTATAAACAAACCAAAATTAGTTACCGATGAAATAACCCCGTTAAACTCATCACCAACGTGGTCTTGCATAAACTCACATTTAAGCCAATCGGCTACTTCGCGAGTCGCATCGTCTGCACGGCGTTCGGTGGTTGAACACTGCTCACCTAATTGATCTACTTCGTCGTCGGTATAAGCATACGCGCCTGATGTTTGTTGACCTTGTGCTTTTAGTACCGCTTTAATTGCACGATGCACAACTAAATCTGGGTAACGACGAATTGGCGATGTAAAGTGCGCATAAGCCGAAAGCGCTAAACCAAAATGGCCTATGTTATCTGGCTGGTAAACGGCTTGTTTCATTGAACGCAACAGCATAGTTTGAATAAGCTCGGCTTCTGGGCGCTCACCTAATTTAGCTAATACTTGGGTTATCTCTTTAGGGGTTGGTTCATCACTTAATGTGCTTTGAATACCAAGCTCAGTTAAAAACTGAGTAAAGTTACCCAGCTTTTCGCTGTCGGGCTCGTCATGTACACGGTAAAGTGCGCTGGCTTCGTGCTTTTCGAGTAACTTAGCCGCTGACACGTTGGCTAAAATCATACATTCTTCAATAAGTTTGTGCGCGTCGTTACGAATAACGGGCACAATAGACTCTATTTTACGCTGCGCATTAAATACAAAGCGTGTTTCGAGTGTTTCAAACTCAATAGCACCGCGCTCTTGGCGTGCTGATTTGAGCGCCATATACATTTGCTGTAAGTCAGTTAAATGTGGCACTACGGCGGCGTATTCGTCGCGAAGCTTTTCGTCGTTTTGTAAAATGGCGTTGACTTTGGTGTACGTTAAACGCGCGTGCGAATTCATCACAGCTTCGTAAAATTTATAACCCGACAACTTACCTGCCGCTGATACGGTCATTTCAGCAACCATACATAAACGGTCTACTTTTGGATTGAGTGAACACAACCCGTTAGACAGTACTTTTGGCAGCATCGGAATAACTTGCTCAGGAAAATAAACTGAGTTACCACGTGCTATGGCTTCTTTATTTAATGGCGTGTTCATACCTACGTAATGCGATACATCAGCAATGGCAACCCATAAACGCCAACCGCCTGACTTTTTAGGCTCACAGTACACTGCATCATCAAAGTCGCGTGCGTCTTCGCCATCTATGGTTACAAGCGGTAAGTTACGTAAATCTACGCGGCCTTGTTTGTCTGCATCTTCGACAAATTCGCCTAAGTGAGCCACTTGTGCGTCCACTTCTTCTGGCCAAACATGCGGAATATCGTGATTACGAAGGGCAACTTCAATTTCCATACCAGGCGCCAAATGTTCACCCAGTACGTCAACAACTTTACCTACCGCGTTCATATTGCGGCTAGGGTTTTGAGTAATTTTAACCTGCACCATTTGGTTGTGGCGGGCACCGTTTTCGTTGCCAGGTAAAATCATGATGTCTTGCGTAATACGCGGGTCTTCAGCGACTACAACTGCAACACCATGTTCAACAAAGTAACGCCCTACAATAGGTGCGCGCTCGTTGGTAAGCACTTTAATAATGCGGGCATCGCATTTTGAGCCAGAGCCACGTTTTGTGCCTTTAGCTAGTACAATGTCGCCATGTAACACCATGTTCATTTGATGTTTGGCAATAAACCAATCTTTGTTCTCGCCTTCAACTTCTAAAAAGCCAAAACCGTCTCTGTGGCCTATTACTTTGCCTTTGGTTAAACCGGCTTCGTCAATCAGTGCATAACATTTAAATTTATTAAAATATAACTGACCATCGCGCTCCATGGCACGAAGGCGACGTTTAAATGCAATTTGACGCTCTTCGTCATTCACGGCTAGTTCTTCGCATAACTGTGCGTAGTTAGCAGGTTTTGAACGCTCTTGAAGATGAGTAAGTATAAACTCACGGCTAGGGACGGGGTTTTCGTACTTTTCTTGTTCTCGACTGAGATTTGGATCTTGGTTTGACATTCACTATCTTGTTAGTTGGTTATGGAAGTATTTTAACCCATATACGTAAAATGAGACAGGTAAAAGCACTTAATCTTTAAACAAAGCGCATTTATCGGTTATTTAGTTTTAGAAAACTTAGCGTACCGGGCCTTAATGCGTGCTTAATTATGCAGCTTAATTATGTCATTGTGATTAAGCTGCATCCGTTAACTCAGTTATTACTTAGTTTTATGCAAATTTTTGTACAACATTTTACTCACGTTATCGATAAAGGCTGGGTCTTCTTCTTTTATAGTGTGTAAAATGTGTTTATTCATTTGCGATTTGTTTTGAGCGTAAATCCAACGGTTTTTATTAAACTGCGCTGCAAACTCATAAACGCCGGCTTGTAGTTCGTCGTTATCGTTAAATACCGCTTCTATTACGTTATTTTCAAACAGTTGTTGCGCGCCCACGCGTTCGCCCGTCATTGCTAGCCTATTAAAAAAGGTTTGCGGTATCGCTTTATTAATTATAGGAAACATAGACGGTACAAAAGGGACCAATACATCAACCTCTGGAAAGCAAAAAAAGCCTTTGTCTGACTTCATAAATCTAAAGTCGCAGGCACAAGCCAGTACAGCACCATTACCATACGTATGGCCGTTAAGGGCGGCAATAACAGGCATAGGAAACGTAACAATACGTTGTAGTAACTGTGTTATTTGCAACATAAAGTCAGAAATAGCCGCTGGTAAAATGCTTGGATTTGCCATCCACTCAAGGTCAATACCCAACGACCAGCTTTTGTCGCTTGCCGAAGTGAGCACAACCGAATGAATGCTTTTATCAGCCTCAATATGATCAAGGTGTAAATTAAATTCAGCCAAAAACGCTGGATTGTGTCGATTTTCTGCGGTGTTCATCGATAATATTGCGACACTGTTTTTTACTGTTAAATCTATTAAGTTTGCCATTTAACCCTCTTTTAGCGCATTTTAAGCTTGTTTTAAGCGCTGTTCGTTTCTTTATTGTTATGGCTAATATAGTAAGGGTTTGTGTTAAATTTATAAACCTTAATCACATGTGTTTATAACCACCCTTTTTGTTTAGCTATACGTGCTGCGTCGATTCGGTTTGTTGCATTAAGTTTGGCGATGGCGTCAGACAAATAGTTACGCGTTGTGCCTTCACTTATAAATAACTGTGTGGCTATTTCGCTCGTTTTAAGGCCATCGCTTGCAAGCTTTAATGCTTTTCGTTCTTTGTCGGTAAGTGGGTCGGCGTCGTCTAGAGCGTTAATCGCAAGCTCTGGGTCAATTACCTTTTGACCTTGCATTACCTTTTTAAGCGCG
The DNA here is from genome assembly GCF_005886645.1 of Pseudoalteromonas sp. S408. Lineage (NCBI taxonomy): Bacteria > Pseudomonadati > Pseudomonadota > Gammaproteobacteria > Alteromonadales > Pseudoalteromonadaceae > Pseudoalteromonas > Pseudoalteromonas sp. S408. Next base: position 36,028 of record NZ_PNDY01000022.1, read on the forward strand.
TTGATTAGTTCGTCACTTGGGGCTTCTTTTAATATGAACCCTTTAACACCGGCACTTAACGAGCGCCTAATATACCCAGCGCGTGAAAACGTGGTCATGATCACCATTTTTATAGCCGGAAATTGCGTTGCTATTTTTTCGCTAAGCTCAATACCATTCATAGTAGGCATTTCTATATCGGTTAAAATAATATCTGGCATCGCACCTTCATCAAGCGCATTAATAGCATTTAGGGCCTCTTGCCCGTTGCTTGCTTGGCCAATTACATCAATATTAAAATCTAGGCTAAGTAATGCACTAACAGCGTCACGCACTAGCGCTTGATCTTCCACTAAATATACTTTGATCATTGTAAATCCTCTGATGAAATTGGCAGCGCTACGTTTAATGTAAAACGTTCGCCACAGGTAAACGTTGCACTGCCTTGTATTTGCTCTGCCCGCTCTTTGATCCCATTTAAACCATTGCCTGCTTTAAGTGTGATGCAAGGAGCATTATCTATCACTTCAATGAGTAGTTGCTGGGGTGTTTGTTTAATTGTTATTACACAGTTTTTAGTTGCACTATGGCGTAATAAGTTAGTAACTGACTCTTTAATTATTAAACTAGCAATGCCCTCTACCTTGGCAGGTAGCACAGATAACTCAACGTTAAACGTGACATTAAAGTCCTGCTCTAATAACCGTTGTTTTAACTGTGCAACTTGGCTTACTAGATTCAGCTCTTTTAAGTCGCTTACAGCATTGCGCACATCGCTTAATAGCTGTCTTGCAAGGTCGGCTACTTGGGCTATTTCGTTGTTTGCTTGCTCGTAGCGCTCCCCTTGGTTTAGCTTATTAGCCAGCTCGGCCTTTAATGCAATAGATGAAAGTGAGTGGCCTAAAATATCGTGTAGGTCACGCGCTATACGTTCTCGCTCAGCAATAGCAGCTAATTGCTCTAATTGGTTTGCGCTTTCTTGCTCACGCTTTTTATGGTCGCGTTCTCTTTTTGCTGCAATTCCATAACTAAATAAGGCGGCACATAATATTAATGCGACAGCCAAAAAGTACTGAAGCTTTCCCATATCGCTTAAATACGAACTTGCAAAAAGCGCGACTATAATGGCTAATGCAGCATAAAACCGCTGCTTTTGGGTATAACTATACCCTGCCACATAGGCAACAAAACCATACAAAGTAGGTGTGCCAGAGGTAAAAAAAGTAGCGCTAAAACAAATGGCCAGCAAGGCTAAAAATAAGGGGGTAATTTTTGTGTTATCGCAGTTAATTGCTTTTATGTACAAAATAATAAAAGCAATATAAAAAGCTAAACATAGACTCATTTGGCTTTTTGTAAATTGGTCAAAATTAATAATTAATGGCAATAAATAAAAGCCTGTAAAAATTAAATGGCCGTATTTCCAAAACGTTTTATCCGTTTGTTGAGAAAAGCTACTTAGCGAACTCATGCTAATACCTCAGGTGTATTATTTTTATTTAAAGCACTATTTTTGTTAATAAATATAGATACCACAAAAATGCTCATCAGCATAAAATAATCAATGTAAGTGATAGTAAAATTGAGCGAATCAAAAAATTCGCTGATATCAAGACTCATTAAAACTAAACTATTCATAGCGCTCTCCTATTAAGTAGAGTAACTATGCCAGTACGTAAAAATAATAAGAGTGTGAAGTGTCATTAACTTTGCTGACATTTGTCATATTTCAAAAAATTCATCTTGTAGATGCTCGCCCAGTGATAACATGCTAAAAAAAGGAGATGACGTTTAAATGCAGCCACAACAGCAAAGTTTATTTTACTTACATATTGCCGTGTTACTTTTTGGAGGAACGGCCCTATTTGCCAAACTCATTGGTTTAAATGCGCTGGATATTACCGTTTACCGAACAGCCATTGCTGGTATGGCGATATTGACAATGCTTTTATTAGGAAAAAAACAAATAAAGCTAAATAAGCCAAAAGACTACTTTATTGCCCTATTTTTAGGTGTTGCGGTGGGATTACACTGGGTGACTTACTTTGCGGGGATGCAAATGGCAGGCATAACCATTGGTATGCTTGCATTTTTTAGCTACCCAGTAATGACGGTTTTTTTAGAGCCGTTATTTAATAAAAATAAGCCTCAGGCAAAAGACATAATAAGTGCTGGCGTAGTTGTACTTGGTATTTATTTATTAGTGCCAAGTGCTGATTTAGGTGACGATGTAACGCTCGGTGTTATTACTGGTGTGGTATCGGCGTTATTTTTCTCTATTAGAAACATTACCCATAAACGCTACTTTAGCCAATATGGCGGCCCACAAACAATGTTTTATCAAACCTTAGTGGCAAGCTTAATGCTGTGCGCATTTATTGAAGTGCCCGTGTACGAAGTGAGTAACCATGACCTTATTTTAATTGCCGTTGCTGGTATTATATTTACCGCTACACCACATTCGCTATTTGCGGCAAGTTTAAAACATTTATCGGCTGCAACGGCAGGGTTAATTTCGTGTTTACAACCATTATACGGTACTATTTTGGCTATTATTATTGTTCACGAACGCCCAACATTAATGACTTTTATTGGCGGCGCACTCATTGTAAGCGCGGCATGCTTTGAAACTTGGTCGATTACCAAAAAGGCGCGACAATGAAAATTTTTGCACACAGAGGCGCAAGTGGTCACTTTCCCGAAAATACCAAAAGTGCCATTTTAGAAGCGTTGAATATTGGCGTAGATGGTATTGAAGTTGATATTCAAAGTGCCACCGACGATTACATGATCATACATGACTCGTGGTTAGATCGAACCACTAATGGTAAAGGTAAAGTTAGCGAGTTTGACGCCGCAACTCTAGCAAAGCTTGATGCTGGTAATGGCGAACATATACCCACGCTTCAGCAGTTATTTGATTGGAATGATAATAAAACCTTACTTAATTTAGAACTTAAACATGCCTTTGAGCTTGAAAAGTTTGCCTACCAGCTTGAGCGTAATATCAGTGCGGGAACAATTTCATGTGCTAATATTTTAGTGTCATCGTTTGATCACCATCAATTACAATGGCTTAAAAAACGTTTACCTTGGTTAAAAATAGGCGCATTGACGTCTTCTATTCCAATTAATTATGCTAAGTTTGCCCAAGATTTAAATGCATTTAGCGTGCATGTAGATAAAAACTTTATTAACAAGGCATTTGTAGATGATGCTAAAAAACGCGGGCTAGAAATCTACGCTTATACTGTGGATAAACAACAAGATATCGCACTTATGCGTGACTACGGTTTAGACGGAATTTTTACCAACTTTCCCATGCAATCTAAAGCATATTTGCTATCGTTAGCTAATAAATAGATTCGCTTATACCTTGCTAATGCCTGCGTAAAAGCGTTCAAACATAGGTTTAAGCAAGATGAGTGGCTTAATGAAAATTTATAATTATATCGAACAAACGTTCTTTTTTACTTTAACGCGTAAAATTGTTGGTAACTTGAGTTTTGTTTTTTTGTTTCAGGCGATTACTTTATTTTGGCTTTATGACAGCTTAAGTGAGCAACAAAGTCTTGGTCTTTTTTGGCTGCTAACCTTGGTTATTGTTGCTGGCTTTGCGTTTACCCTTTTTTATATGCGATTTTTAATTGTGCGTCCTGTAAAAGCAATGTGCGATACGCTCATTAAAATTAATCAACAAGATGCCAATTTAAACGCCAAACTCCCGCACTTTTCATTCGACGAATTTAAAACGTTAAGCTCCCAATATAACGATTTCACTAGCCATTTAGGTGAACTGCTTAACACAACCTACACCAGTGCAGAGGCAAGTGCGCAAAGTAATAAAGCAGTTACAGAGTCGATGAAGCATACTGAAAACTCTAGCCAGCAGCAAATACACTTGAGCCACACCATCATTGATGCCAGCAACCAAATTACTCAAAGCTTGCAAAATATTGTGGGCAACACCGACAGTGTCCACACTGTAAATAATGAACATTTAGCCTTTGTTAAACTCTCAGATAAAGAGCTCAGTACCCTCGTTGAGCAAGTTCAATTAATTACTAATATGCTAGGTAGTTTTGCAAGCACAGTGGAGGGGTTAAAAGAAAACAGTGAAAATATTCGCAGCATTTTAAAAATGGTTGAGGAATTTTCTGATCAAACTAACTTACTCGCTCTTAATGCCGCAATAGAAGCTGCACGAGCAGGTGAAGCCGGACGTGGTTTTGCTGTTGTTGCTGATGAAGTACGCACACTTTCAATTAAGGTAAGCGGTGCAACTCGCCAAATTAGTGACTTTATTAATCAAATGAATGATTTGGTCAGTGAAACCAACAAAGAGTCAGAGCAGCTGATTAGCCACTCTAAAAATGCACAAAATTCAATAAGTGCAACCTCAGATGGGTTTAGTAAAATGCTTAACGAATTTGAGAGTAATCAACAGCAATTACAGCAAATTGCCAGCGCCGTGCATTTACTAGAAGATACGCAAAATTTAACCCATCAATCGGTAGAGCAAATTGTTGAGCTTGGTGAGCAAGCCAAACAACAAATAGACACCGCCCTTGCCGATAGCCAATTATCACAAGAGTTAAGCATGCAAACTCAGCAGCAATTAAAGCGCTTTGTGCTTTAGTTTGCGCTACATTAACGCGCTAAACTCAACACCGCCCTGTAAATATGGTAAATTACTGGGCGATTATTTAACGTGCGTGAAAATGTGTGAGTAACCTAACTCCTGACTACCCTAAATTAGCCCAGCAAATAAAAGCATGGGGAAAAGAACTTGGCTTTAGCGAAGTGGGCATTACCGATATAGATTTGAGTAAGCATGAGCAACAGCTTCAACGCTGGCTTGATGCCGGCTTTCATGGCTCAATGGATTATATGGCAACACACGGCATGAAGCGCGCACGACCAGCTGAACTCATACCTGGTACACAGCGAGTCATATCAGTAAAAATGAACTACCTCCCACCTGATGCAGGCTTTGCTAAAACATTAAAAAATAAACAAAAAGCGTATATTAGCCGTTATGCACTTGGTCGTGATTACCATAAATTAATACGTAACCGATTAAAAAAGTTAGGTCAAAAAATAGAACAAGAAGTGGGTGAATATGGTTTTAGGCCCTTTGTTGATTCAGCCCCTGTTCTAGAGCGCCAATTGGCAGAAAAAGCGGGGCTAGGTTGGCGCGGTAAACATTCGTTACTTATAAATAAAGAAGCAGGGTCATGGTTTTTTTTAGGCGAGCTGTTTATTGACTTACCTTTGCCTATTGATAGTGAAAACACCTTTGAAGGCTGTGGAAAATGCGTTGCCTGTATAACATTATGCCCTACAGGTGCAATTGTAGAACCCTATGTGGTTGATGCGCGAAAATGTATTTCATATCTGACAATAGAGCACCAAGGGCCTATCCCTGAGCAGTATAGATCTTTATTAGGCAATCGTGTTTACGGCTGCGACGACTGCCAACTAGTGTGCCCATGGAACCGTTATGGACAAATCACCGACGAACAAGACTTTCACCCGCGCACGCAGCTAAAAGACAAAGACTTGCTAGCGCTATTTAGCTGGGATGAAGAAACATTTTTAAAAAATACCGAAGGGAGTCCGATCCGCCGAATTGGTCACGAACGTTGGTTACGTAATTTAGCGGTTGGTTTAGGTAATGCAAACTTTGCCCCAGATATTATTGATGCACTAGAGCAAAAAATAGATGGGTGTAGTGACCTAGTAAAAGAGCATATTGAGTGGGCCCTGAAGCAGCAAAACAATAAACAACCCTCACTTAGAAAAACGCAAAGGCTGATTAGGATTGTAGAAAAAGGCTTACCACGAGATGCATAAAACTTATGGTAGCCTCAAGGTCTGTTGGTTTTATAAGGGTTTAAATTACAGTAATCTATTTGCTACCTAAGTAATGTAGAGCCCGCTTAGTTACAAATCTTACGCAGTGATTAAAAAGACCAAGCTTTAACAAACCTTAATCCGCAAAAGCTCACATTATTGACTGTGGTTTAGTAAAATTGAAAGTTCTTTTTCAATATCTGCAAACGCTTCTTTTACTTGAACAACAGACTCCTCGCGGGCAACTGAATTTTGAATTGTTTCATCTACTTTTTTATAGATAAAAATTTCTTGGTCTTCATCTAACCCCATCGTTGGAATTCTTACTTCAAGGTCTTCTTGTAGCTTTTTAAACACCTGTTCATTATTTATTCGGCTTTCATTTAGTAAATCTATCAAACCATGAAACTTGGTGTGCACAGTACTTGCCACTGCATTAAGTTTTACTTGCTGCGCATCTAATAAATTTTTAGTTATTATGGCGCGTAACTGCTGCTCTGTAACACTTACTATAAAACAAACGTGGTCACGTATTCTGCCGTGTTTATCTGGATCATGTCCTGGCATATTTAAAATAAGTAAACTTATTAGTTCATAATTAACCAATAAACGCTGCGAAAATTCATGTAGCCGCCCCTTATTTTTAAGCATTTCAAACAACTCAATAACAATAGGCGAGCACACTCCATGCAAAGCATAATGCTTAACAGTAGAGTCGTATCTAAATTCTACGTTGCTCTGAAGATCAAACGATTGCAGGCAATCAATGAGTGCTTTTGCTAGATCATCTGGATTAGTAATTAGCGCAATATTTTCGACATAGTTAACTATTTGCCCCATTTCACTGCTGTTAGCCATCGCGTTAAAAGCGGTAGATGTGGCCACTTCCACTTGTTTTTCCAGGCTTTGTTTTTCGACTAATACTTGATTTAGATTCTTTAATTTAGACCTAAGCTCGTCGTGTCCAAACGGTTTTACAATGTAATCTTCAGCACCGACTGAGTAGCCTTCCATTCGCTCCTCTACCGTTCCTCTTGCTGATACAAACATAACAATAATATGTGCTGTATTGGGGTTAGATTTAAGCATTTTACATACTTCGTAACCACTCATTTGCGGCATGCTTACATCAAGTAAAATAACCTGCGGCATATAATCTTCAACCATATCCAAGCATTCAGGGCCACTGGTAGCGAGCTTCAGCTCAAAATCCAGTTCCTCTAAAATCTCTTCTATTATTTCAAGATTAAAAGGCTCGTCATCTACTGCTAGTATTTTTGTTAAAGCCATAACTAAATCATCCTTTTAAATTCGAAAATAAATCACTTAAAAAAGCAATCTACTGTTTTAGCGTACTTTTATTCGTTAACTAGATGTTCTTCTAAATTTATTTTGAGTGGTAGTTTTATATGCACTGTGGCACCGCCGCAGGCATTATTATAGGCATTAATGTGACCTTGGTGTAACGATACAAACTCTCTGCAAAGTGCCAACCCTAATCCAGTACCACCTGCACCACTGTTTGTTTTACTGCTTTGCACAAACTTTGTGAAAATATGATCAAGCTCATCTTCAGGAATACCAATACCGCTATCAATGACTTTTATTTCAGCATATTCATCATTTGTAGCAAGCGTGAGCGTAATATTGCTTTTCGGTTCGCTAAACTTTAATGCATTACCCAATACATTGCGTAACAACTGATTAATTTGCTCTTCATCACATTGCGCAATGACTGCTGAATCTGGCGCCGGAAAAATAATATTAATTTGTTTTTCCATAGCCGTGCCCGACACATCATCAATACTGGTTTTGATAATGCTTTCTAAATTATGCGGGCGCGGATTAAATGGAAATTTACCAACATCAAGCTTTGATAAATCTAGCAGGTTGTTTAGTAACGATAGTAGCCTATCGCCGCTGCATTCAATGCGTGACAAATACTTTAATAGCTTTTCTCTTGCAAAATCACCCGCTTCTAATTTGTCTAGCCCAAAGCGAGCAAAACTTAAAATTGAGTGCATAGGCGTTCGTAGCTCATGCGACATATTAGCTAAAAAGTCTGATTTACTTAAATTTGCCGCTTCAGCTACGTTTTTAGCATGCTCTAACTGCGATGTACGGGCTTTAACTTCTTCTTCAAGTAAGCCTTTTGCTTCTTGAAGCAGTTCTTCTTTTTGCTTTAAATGCGTCACATTTTTAAAAATTACTGCTAATGCAATTTCGCCATGGTGGTCTATTTCATTAAAAGATCCAAATAGTGGGACTGTGCCACCACTCTGAATGGGGAGGCGTAAATCATAACTAAACTGGCGATTACTGTTTAATGTTGAAATTTTATCTCTGATCCCAGCAACAGAGTCATCATCTAAGAAATCAAATAATGATCTCCCTGCCAGCTCACTAAAGGGTAGACCCAACAACTTAAGACATGCGTCATTTGCTTCAATAATTTGGCCATTGCGTTCAAATAGCATGATCGCGTCAGGGGTGTGTTTATAAATAACTTGCAGCAGACTGTCTTTTTCTATTAGTGCATCGACAGTTTCTTGAAGTCGGTCAACTAACTCGGCATTTCGGCGTTTTAATAATTCGGTTTGCCAAAGCTTGTGCACTGATTGCAGTAAAATATTTTCATTAAGTGGTTTAATAAGAACATCTTCTACACCTTGGCGAATAGCTTCTATCATTGAAACTTGGTCAGGCCGAGAAGTAAAAAGTAAGCACCTTGTATTGGGTTGCCTCGCTTTTAGCTTTGAAAATATCTGTAACCCGGTGACATCACCTAAGCTAAAGTCACTTATTAAAATGTCAATTTTATTGTCTTGTGCAATGCCAAGAGCGTCAGTTAAATTACTTGCAGTGAAGGTTTTTATATGAGCACCAAGCAAATTGCTTTGCATGTTCTCAAGTCGCTCTTGAATGTGATCTACCAGCAAAATAGTGGGTAGCTGCAACATATGGCTTGAGTCTAATTCTAATAAGCTCTCTAAAAGAGAGGTGATCTCTTTATTAGAAAAAAAAGGGTAAACAACCGTTGCCTCAGGCACTATTTTATTAAGGCCTGCAAATGCAGTTAGCTGCTCAGTATTTTCTGTTTTTGGAGCTAGAAGTAATAACCGCCCGTGAGATAGTTTATCGATTATAGGCTTTACAGGGCTTACCGGAACGCCATGAGATATAACAACTAAATCGAAGCTGTTGGCATGAGTGTACATTTCAAGCATAGAAAAATGGATCAACTCAACATGACACCCTATAAGCTCTAAGAGTACTTTTACCCTCATTGCTATGATGATGCTACTGTCTATGATTAATATTTTTCTTTCCATTAAACTACACTTTAAATCAATTAAATTTATATGTTATTAGCGTAGTATAAAAATGCCTAAATAACACACATTCCTTGTATGTTATTTGTAAACAAATATGACCAATTAATTGTTGTAACTTATTCTAAATGCTTACCAAATATTGTTAGGCTGTATAAGTTATTATCCATAACAGCAACGTTTGGTAACTCGCCCCACACATCAAAACCAAAGTGCTTAAATAGCTTAACACTCGGTAAATTATGGCTAAAAATAAAACCAAGCAGCACATTGATTTTAAGTTTTTTAGCCTCAACTTGGGCAAACTGCATTAACTTTTTACCAAGGCCTTTACCTTGTGCATTTTTAGTTATGTAAATACTCATTTCTACAGTTCCATCGTAAGCTGGGCGTCCGTAAAACGATTTATAGCTCACCCACGCAAGAACGGTATTGTTTTCACAGTAAACATAAATTGGGCGATTTGGGGTATGACTATTAAACCAATCTTTTTTTTCTTCAACGGTTACTTCTTCGGTATCTGCCGTTACCATTCGCCCTTCTATGGTTTCATTATAAATGGCAACAATTTCATTAAGATCGTCAATAGTAGCTAAGCGAGTTGTCATAGTTAATTTAAGTGGTTGATCAATTTTCTCCATATTAGCGTATGATCAGCCAATCAAACAATCGGATAGTTAGGTAATATAATGCTAAAAAGAATAATAATAGGGTTATCTTCTTTATTGATAAATAGTGCGGTTACAGCACAAACACTGCCAAACAATGAACCTATTGAGGCACACACCTGTGACGATTTTACCAACGTTGATATTCGAAAGCTGCGCTCTAAAGAATCAATAAACCTATGCGAATTCAAAAATAAACCGCTATTAATTGTTAATACTGCCAGTAACTGTGGTTTTACCCCTCAGTTTGAAAGCTTAGAAAAACTACACAAAACATACAAAGACGAGGGACTAGTAGTCCTAGGTTTTCCTTCTGATGATTTTTTTCAAGAAGAAGATAACGAAAAAGAAACGGCTAAAGTCTGTTTTATTAATTATGGGGTTACCTTCCCTATGTTCGCCACCAGCGAAGTAAGAGGCAGTGATGCAAACCCTATATTTAAGCATTTAAATGAGCAAACAAGTTCGCCAAATTGGAACTTTTACAAATATTTAGTATCTGCTGATCGTAAAACAATTTTACGATTTAACAGTAAAGTAAAACCAGATTCACCAAAAATGATTAAGGCAGTAGAAAATTCGCTGTCTAAAATCTAAATTTATACTGGTACAATTTGTTGAAACTAACTAGTATGGCAATACACTAGGTTAAAAAAACACCACTTATACTCAGGAGATTTTATGACAGTGGCAAGCGCACGACACATTTTGGTAGACAGCGAAGCACAATGTTTAGACTTAAAAACAAAAATTGAACAAGGCGAAGACTTTGCTGAATTAGCAAAAGCACATTCTAATTGCCCATCAGGGCAAGACGGCGGCGCCCTTGGTGAGTTTGGCCCGGGTATGATGGTACCAGAATTTGACAAGGTGGTATTTTCTGCACCTATTAACCAAGTACAAGGCCCTGTGCAAACACAATTTGGTTATCATTTACTTGAAGTTACTAGCCGTTCAGAATAAATTGAGCTTTACTGCTATTAACGTTTAATAAAAGCCGCATTAGCGGCTTTTTTTTTGGAGTGATTATGCAATTAATTGGTTCTGTCCCATCACCGTATGTTCGCCGAATTAGAATGTGGGCTATGCAAAATAACTGTCATATTGAACTTGTAAGCTTAGATATATTTTCTGAGCAAGACCGCCCAAAAATGGCCAGTAAAAACCCTGCGCGAAAAATCCCTATTTTAATTGATGATGATTTAACACTGAGCGACTCAAACTCAATAATACGCTACTTATTAGACAAAACAGACCAAGCAAAACTAACGTGGCCACAAGAACACCTTCTCACCACTATTAATGCCTGTAACGACTCACTAGTTGAAATGTTGTTATGTAAACGCTCGGGCTTAGATACTCAAAGCGATGCATTATTTTTTAATCTTCAAAATGAGCGAATAGAGCAAACATTAAGCTTTTTAAGCAACCATTTAAACGATGAAGAATTTAAAAGCTGTGAATACCTCAACATCAGTTTATACTGCCTGCTTGATTGGATTAGCTTTCGTGAATTAACTGACTTTAGTCAGTACAGTGAACTTGTTGTATTTCATGCGCAATTTAGCGAACGTCAATCAGCAATAGAAACTAATCCTCGTCACTAACTTAATAAGGTAAACACATGAGCGATATTGAAATTGAATCACAACTAGTTAACTTCGTAGAAAAAGTACGTGTTAGCGAAGTCATTTGGGCACTGGGCGCAGAAGATAATGGCTTTGTAGTGTGCGACTCAAACCAATTTGACGACACTGATGTTTTACTGCTTTGGGAAAGTGAAGAAGCGGCTAAAGCGCAGTGTAAAGAAGAATGGAAAGATTACAGCCCAGTAGAAATTAGCCTTGATGAATTTTTAGATGCATGGGTTGAAGACTTAAATGAAGATGACGCATTAGTTGGCATTAATTGGAATGATGACCAAGTATGTGTAGAGATTGAACCGACCGGCTTAGCTCGCGCATTGAGTGAATAATAGTTTACACACAGGACATAAAAGCCTGGTAGCCCAACTAGCATCCAATGCTAGTTGGGTATAAAATAAAACATCTTATTATTTTCAAGGTATTACGTTGAAAACCCATCTTGGTCGCCGCTCTTTTTCAGCCATGGAACTGCACACTCTTTATAATGGATATATATACGGTGATTTTCGACTCCCCCGTGAACAAGCAAAACATTGGCATTTTTGGCTGCCACTAATAGCCTACTACAGTGGTGCTTACAGTGATGAAATTGGCTGTTTGACCCTTGATGACCTTTGTATTCATAATGATATTTTATGTTTTAACTTCCATACTCACGGTAAAATAAAGCCGCGTTTAGTCCCTGTACACAATGCATTGATTAATGCCGGATTTAATGAGTATATTGAATTTATAAAATCAAAAAATTATCAACGGCTTATGTTTGATCTTCCGGCTAAAACCGGCAGATACAGTGAAAAAGTGCGTATTTGGTTTTCAGGTGAAGGTGAGCGTGCCGGCTACTTGCAAAAATGTGATATCCCCAACGTTGACCAACTCGGTATGAAAACGGCCATAAGTAGCCTGCGTCTTAACTTTGAACAACAAGTTCGTATTTATGCGCTACAAGCTGACTCTAAAAACGCATTTAATTATTTAATGGGTTTTAACGAGTACTCAAACAGCCAGTTTGATGACATCAACTTATTAAATACGGTTATTCAACAAGTACGCATTATAAATACTCAACTACATTGGCAACGTTTTTTATCTCGCGAAAGTCACTGACAAACTTTGTTACTATTTACATTCAAAGCGACTTCTTAAATCAATTACGCGCTCCATAAAAGCTGGTAGGATAAACTGTACCCATAAAATCTGGGCGTTTCTAACAATAAACAAGGGATCATTATGTTTCTTAAAAGCCTCTTAACAGTGAGCGTTGCGCTAGCAATGAATGCTGCACACGCTAACGAATTCGTTATAGAAAAACTCGCAAAACCAAGTTCTCAACATGTATCGCTAACACTCGACCCTAGCCAAGATACATTTTCAGGAATGACTGAAATTGCATTAGAAGTATTAAAACCAACCCATTATATTGAGCTCAATGGTGTTGATTACGCTGTTAAAGTGGCACAACTGTTGGGTAAAGAAAACTGTGACCTAAGTAACGAAATGCTTAAAACAGGTAAAGTGAAATTTAGCTGTGATGAAAAAATCCAACCGGGTAAATACACGCTTAAAATTGATTTTTCGGCACCCTACAATCGCCAAAGTGTGGGCTTATACAAAACCTTAGATCAAGGTACGCCTTACCTATTTACCCAATTTGAAATGAGTGATGCACGTCGTGCCTTTCCTGTTTTTGATGAACCAAGCTATAAAATTCCTTTTCAGTTAACAATAACGGCCCCTAGCTCACAAAAAGTATATGCCAATACACCAGAACTAAAAACAACAACAAATGGTGATATGACAACGCACTTTTTTGATAAAACACCGCCTATTCCATCATATTTAGTAGCAATGGCAGTTGGTCCGTTTGAAGAAATAGACATAGAAGGTATGCCAATTCCTGGGCGTGTTATCACTCCTCAAGGTAAAATTCATTTAGCCGAATACGCAAAAGATAATATGCCGCGCGTACTTGCAGCATTAGAAGAGTACTTTGGTATTCCTTATGTATATAAAAAGCTCGATTCGGTTGCCGTACCTGAATTCCCATTTGGTGCAATGGAAAATTCAGGCTTAGTAACCTACCGCGAAGATATTTTGTTAGTTGATTTAGCCGCGGCAACACGCAGTAAAAAACAACGTAACGTCTCTATTATTGCTCACGAGCTTGCTCACCAATGGTACGGTAACTTGGTCACCATGAAATGGTGGAATGACTTGTGGTTAAACGAGGCGTTTGCAAGCTGGATGGCAGCTAAAATGACCAAGCAGCTAAATCCTGAGTTTGAATCACATTTAGACTTACCGCAAAACAACGTAATGGCATTAGACGCCCGCTTAAGCACTAAGCCGATTCGTAAGCCAATTAAAACTGAAGCTGACATTATGGACGGTTTAGGCCTTGCATACAGTAAAGGCAGCTCAGTACTGGCAATGGTTGAAAATTGGATTGGCGAAGAGGCGTTCCAAAAAGGAATTCAACGTTACTTAAAAGACTTCTCTTATAAAAATGCAGAAGCGGCTGATTTATGGCAGGCACTGGGTAAAGCGTCAAACAAAGATGTAGCCAGTGTTTTAAAATCATTTATTGAGCAATCTTCTTTCCCTCTTGTAAATGTTAAGCAACAAGGTAAAAAAGTAACTATTTCACAAAGCCGCTTTGTAAATGCTGGTGTTGATGCGCCAGCACAGCTTTGGAATGTGCCAGTAACGATTAAATACGGTGCAGGCGACAAAGTTAAAACAGCCAGCATTTTACTTAACAAGCAAAGCCAAACACTTGATTTAGACTTTGCACCAGAGTGGATTTACCCTGACCAAGGCGCTCTTGGCTACTATCGCTGGGTAATGGACGACGCGCAATTTAACGCATTAATTGAAAACGCACCAACGGTACTAACTGACCGTGAACGCTTAGCATTATTATCGGCAACCGATGCACTGCTTAAAGCCGGTGTTATCTCTGCCGCTAAATTAATGCAAACACTTGAAGTTTTTGTGAGCGACGGCCACCCTCGCGTAGCAAATACGGCGCTGGGTTACTTGGTATCGCAGCAACGTACGTTCAAAGATGAGAGCAATAAAGACCTATGGCCTGCGTTTATACGTGATGCGGTTACCCCTGCAGCTAAAAAGTATGGTTTAGAGGCAAAAATTGACGAAGATGGTGCCGTGTCGCAACTTCGCGCAGCCGTTATATCTCGCTTAGGTTTTGATGGCGAGGACCAAAACGTAATCAATAAAGCCAAAGAACAAACGCAAGTGTATTTAACTAATCCACAAAAAGTAGATCCATACTTAGCGGGTGTCTATTTGAGACTTGCTGCTTTTCATGGTGATAAAGCCTTGCTTAATCAATTCATGACAACATTTAAAACGACTAAAGATCCACAAGTGCGCACTAACATGCTAGCGGCAATGGGCTTTTTTGGTGAGTCTGAGTTACAAAATACAGTGCTCGCTTACAGCTTAACTGATGAAGTAACCGCATCTGATATGCGTACTATTTTATCTGGGCAAAGTTACACAGAAGAGCGCCAAGCATTATTCATAGATTGGGTTTATAACAATTACGATAAAGTAACAGCAAGTTTACCGCCGTTTTTTATTCCTAACTTACCGTACTTTACAACTGTAGGCTGTGATGCCAAAAGCTTAGCAACCACTCAAAACTTCTTTAACGATAAAATCTCAGACGTACCTGGGTACAGCCGTACATTGAGTAAACTAGAAGAAAGTACACTTGATTGTATAGCACTAAAAAACCGCGAGCTTGATTCGGTCAATAGCTTCTTAAACAGCAAATAAACCTGTTTAATTAAGTAATAAAAAGCCGCTAAGTATTCACTTAGCGGCTTTACATTTTTAGGGCTGAACTAATAATTAGTCTCTTGAGTAAAGTATAGATTAATTGCCAATGATCATCGTCAATTTAGCAATAAAATCTTTTGCAGCTTGCTCTGAGTTTATTTTAAATGCCACGCCATAATGAATTGGTTGAGCGCTTTTATATATTCGCGTTGGGAAGCGAGTCATCTCACTGCTATGAAAATACCCTTGTGCGCGAGTTACGCCATCTATATCGTTAAAGTCATCACTGAATACTTCAAACGCAGGGCGAATTACTATTTTGCCTTTACCGCTTTCACTGTGAGTGTAAAAGGCCTCTTTTGAATTAACTAACATGTATTCTGCAATGTTTTTAATTTTAAAATTACTTCTGCATTGTAATTTTATAAGTTGCTCTGTTAACTCATCTGCACTGTACGCCATGTTTATCCCTATCCGTTAATTTGCGTATAACCTTATCGCATACGCGATATGAAGTCTTACTTTATTGTGTTACGTCGCATACAAATGCTAGCTTATCGTTGTTGTAACTCATTCGAGTGATATTAGTTTCACAGTATGTGCTTAAATCAAGCCATTGCGATACCTCATTACTCCCATCTAGTTTACGCTGATAAACACGGTTTTTAATGGCATAGGCAATTGTTTTATCATCTTTTAAAATAAAGTCTTGCACCTGAGAGGGCAGCCTTAATAAATCGTCTACGTGTTTATTTTGAGGATTAAAGCTCGCTAAAATATGTTCATCGCTTTTGGTGTAACTAAATAAAAACGTCGCTGCGTTATGGTTATAAATCAGTGTGCGAGAAATATCACTGGCGGCTATTTCACCTTTAGCAGCGTCTACTGAGGTATATTGAAGCGTATGCGGCTGACCTAAAATAAACATCACTAAATCGTTATTTATACCCCAAGCATGGTAGCCAATAGGTTCAATCCAATCAAAAATACGACTAGGCGGGCTTTGCGTATCAAGTGGATACTGCCACAACTTTTGTTTTGAATCGGCTTCTACGACAATGGCTGACAAGCTATTTTTATTAGGCATTAATGTTGGCGAATACTCACTGACAGGCGTATTTGTTAAGTTAGTTATTTCACGCGTTGTTAAATTGTAATGTGCAATATCGGTTTGGCTTTGGTTATTAGTTATAACCTCATGGGTAAAGTATAAATCGTTGTTAATTAAGTAAGGCTGATTATTATAACTTGTTTTGTCGCTTACTATGGTCACTTGAACACCATATGGCGTATTTAAATCGGCAAGTAATATTTGGCTTTTGGGCATGTTAGCATGTGCATAACCTGCGGCTATCGCACTTAATGAAAAGAAGCTAAGTAATGGTTTTAAAAGTTTCATGCTTTCTCTCGTTTTAATTTTAAGCACCCCATGATAACGTTATTTGCTGATGGCGTCACTTGAGCTTAGTCAGTCAACACGTAAGATACCCAAATGACTTAAAAAAGTGTTAAATTGAGTCTGGTTATGTAGCTTGGTCCTAAAAAGAGAATTAACATGTCAGCTAAAAATCCTATCATTGCTATTACTGGTTCATCCGGTGCGGGAACTACAACCACAACTAATGCTATTAAGCATATTTTCCGTAGCCTAAATATCCATGCAGCATTCATTGAAGGTGATAGCTTTCATCGTTACACACGCCCCGAAATGGACAAAAAAATACGCGAAGCCCAACAAGAAAGTAAACATATTAGTTACTTTGGCCGAGAAGCTAACGACTTTGGGGCGCTTGAATCGTTATTTAGTAACTATGGTGAAACCGGCCAAGGAAAATTACGCCGGTACTTGCACACCTTTGATGAAGCGGTCCCTTATAACCAACTGCCTGGTACATTTACTCCCTGGCAAGACCTTGATAATTATACCGACATTTTATTCTACGAAGGCTTGCATGGCGGAGTTGTTGACCAAGATGTAGATGTAGCCAAACATGTTGATTTACTCATAGGCATGGTGCCTATTATTAACCTTGAGTGGATACAAAAGCTAATACGCGATACTTCAGAGCGTGGCCACTCTCGCGAAGCCGTGATGGGGTCAATTGTGCGTAGTATGGACGATTACATAAATCATATTACACCTCAGTTTTCACGAACCCATATTAACTTTCAGCGCGTCCCGACCGTAGACACCTCAAACCCATTTAGTGCAAAAGATATTCCTTCACTTGATGAAAGCTTCGTTGTGATCCGCTTTAGAGGCATTGAAGATGTTGATTTCCCCTATTACCTAAGAATGATTGAAGGCAGCTTTATGTCGCGTATTAATACGCTTGTAGTACCTGGCGGTAAAATGGGCCTTGCAATGGAGCTAGTATTAACGCCACTTATTAAAGATATTATTTTGAAAAAGCGTGCATTAGAAAACCTCGCTCCGCTTGATTTACCTATTTAGCATTATGGCTTTTGTACTCTTTTTTGTTTAACAGAACTAACGTACACTGCTGATTTTACTTAATACGAGATCAGCATGTCATCTTTGTTAAAAGTTATAGTTGGGTCTAAAAACCCTGTAAAAATAAATGCAGCAAAGCACATTTTTACTATGTACTTTCCAAATAACACCATTGATTGCCTAGGTGTTGACGCCCCTTCAAACGTGCCTGAACAACCTATTGGTGAAGACGAAACATGCATTGGCGCGCAAAACCGCGTTAACTATTGCAAAAAGCATCATCAAGCCGATTACTACGTGGCAATGGAAGGCGGTGCAGAGCAATTTAGTTATGGTGCAGCGACCTTTGCCTATGTTGTTATTGATAACGCCACAGAGCAAGTTGTAGGACGTAGTAGCAACCTTCCATTACCCAATATACTTTTTAAAGCCCTGCTTAATGGCGAAGAGCTCGGCGATGTAATGGATAAAGCATTTAATACAACTAACATAAAACAAAAAGGCGGCGCCATAGGCCTGCTTACGAATAACCATGCAACACGCGAAAGCACCTATACCCAAGCGCTTACCTTGGCCATGGCCCCCTTTTTACATAGCAACCTTTATCGCACATAAAAAACAGGAAATTGAATGAAATACAGCTACGTGTTGTTTGATGCAGACGAAACTTTATTTAGGTTTGATATTTTAGCCGGTATGACCCGTATGTTTAAAAATTACGGCGTTAACTTTACGCAAGACGATTACATTCACTATCAAAAAACCAACAAACAACTGTGGGTTGATTATCAAAATGGTGCGATTAGTGCTGATTACCTACAAGTAACCCGCTTTAACGAATGGTCAGCAAAATTGAATGTGCCAGCTAAAGAGTTGAACGATGCATTTTTAGATGCAATGGCGCAAATTTGTGAGCCATTACCAGGTGCTATAGAGTTACTTAATAAATTAAAACCCCATGCTAGGTTGGGCATTATTACTAATGGCTTTGCCCGCCTACAAACAATTCGTTTGGAGCATACTGGTTTGAAAGATATGTTTGAGTGGTTGGTTATATCTGAACTTGTAGGTATAGCAAAACCTAACAAAGCTATTTTTGAACATACCTTTGAGCTGATGGGCAACCCAAATAAAAGCCAAATATTAATGGTAGGTGATACCGCATCAAGCGACATACTCGGCGGTAATATTGTAGGCATTGATACGTGTTGGTTACAACACCCTGGCGAACAATTGCCAGAGGGAATATCCCCCACTTACACAATAACTAAATTAGAACAGTTACAAGCCATATTAGACATTTAATTTTTAAAATTTACTACTTTAAAGGATAAGTGCAAATCAAAAAAATGACGCTAATAAGCGTCATTTTTTGGAACTGTTTTAAGTGTGTACTTTAAATGCTTGGTTAGGCAGTTGCTAACTCAAGACCGGGTGCAGGCATCGTTACAGGCGTTTCAAATGTTGCCCACTCCCATGCTGACTCAGTTGCCATAACTTTACGAAGTAACTTGTTGTTTAAGTCGTGACCCGACTTGAACGCAGTGACCTTGCCTAAAATATTGTGGCCTGTCATAAACATGTCACCTACACAGTCTAGTATTTTGTGCTTAACGAACTCATCGCTGTAGCGTAAACCATTTGGGTTTAGTACTTTAAACTCGTCGAGCACTACTGCACTGTCCATGCTGCCACCTAGTGCAAGGTTATTAGCATGCATGTATTCAATGTCTTTCATAAAACCAAACGTACGAGCCCGGCTAATTTCTTCTGTAAAGCTCTGCGCGGTTATGTCTAAACCAACACGCTGGCGACTCTCATTGATAGCCGGGTGATCAAAGGCAATTTCAAAGTCGATGTGAAAACCGTCGTATGGTTCTACTTCGGCCCATTTATCACCTTCTTCTATACGTACTTTTTCTTTGATACGAATAAAGCGTTTAGCCGCATTTTGTTCTTCAATGCCGCCTTTTTGTAACAAATAAATAAATGGTAATGCACTACCATCCATAATAGGCACTTCTGAGCTATCTAACTCAACAATTAGATTGTCTATGCCCATTGCTGCAACTGCAGCAATAAGGTGCTCAGTAGTTGATAAACGAACACCATCTTTGTTAATTAAACAGGTACACAACTGCGTATCACCAACGGCTTCAGGTGTTGTTTCAAATTCAACAACCGGATCAAGGTCGACACGACGAAATACAATCCCAGTATTTGCGCTCGCAGGTCGGAGAGTTATTGTGACCTTCTCACCTTTATGAAGTCCAATTCCTATGGCTTTGACTACTTCTGCAATCGTACGCTGTTTAATCATAGGTTCGCTCACTTAAATTTATTACAGTTAGACGGCGGATAGTAACATATGTACGCGCGCCTTACAATATTCGTTCAATTTAACAGCAATGTAACGCTTTTTATTAGTCTGCTTGCTTACGTAAAAATGCTGGGATGTCAAAGTAATCACCACCCTCTGACTTATCTGCTTTTTTACTCGCTTGCGACGACGAGCTTGTTGCATTACTTGAACTTTTAGAACTCGCTTTTTCTGCGCTTTCAGTTTGTGCTTTAGGTGCAGCTTCATCAGTGCTGTCTTGGCTTGCAAAGCTAGGCACATACATGCTGCTTGCTTGGTTAGACGTGCTCGCAACATCAGAACCTGATGCCTTTTTAAAACCGTTATCAACAATACCAAACTGTGGACGACGATCGCCGCCTAAACCCGTTGCAACTACAGTTACACGTAACTCGTCGGTCATTTCAGGGTCAATTACCGCACCCACAACAACCGTTGCGTTCTCAGAGGCTAGTGCTTTAACGTGGTTACCGACAATTTCGAATTCCTCAATCGCAATATCCATACCCGCAGTAATGTTAACTAAGATACCTTTGGCACCCGTTAAATCAACATCTTCTAGAAGCGGGCTTGAAATAGCAGCTTCTGCAGCTTCTTGCGCACGATCAGGACCCGATGCAGACGCTGTGCCCATCATTGCAGTTCCCATGGCAGACATTACTGTACGTACGTCGGCGAAATCCACGTTGATCAAACCAGAACGCGTAATTAACTCTGCAATACCTTGTACTGCGCCAAATAGCACGTCGTTTGCCTTAGCAAATGCATCTAGCAGTGTAGTGCCTTTGCCTAAAACTTTAAGTAATTTATTGTTAGGAATTGTAATAAGTGAATCTACAATTTCTGATAGTTCGTTAATACCTTGCTCTGCGGCAGCTGCGCGCTTTTTGCCTTCAAAGTCAAAAGGACGCGTTACTACAGCAACGGTTAAAATACCGAGTTCTTTAGCAATTTTAGCAACCACTGGGGCAGCACCTGTACCTGTACCGCCGCCCATACCGGCTGCGATAAATACCATGTCGGCACCTTCTAGGCTAGCGCGAATAGTTTCTGCATCTTCTTCAGCTGACTCACGGCCCACTTCAGGGTTTGCGCCCGCACCTAACCCAGAGGTTATTTGTGTGCCCAGTTGAACGGTTACATCGGCGGCTGAATTGCGTAGTGCTTGCGCATCTGTATTTGCAGCAATGAAGCGTACGCCTTCGATTTGCTGTTTTACCATGTGCTCAACAGCGTTACCGCCGCCACCGCCCACGCCTATTACTTTTATTACAGCTTCTTCGCTGTGTTGTTCCATTATATCAAACATGTTCACTCTCCGACTTGAGTCTTAAAACTCGCCTTGAAACCATTTAGTAATGCGGTTCCACCAATTATTGTTATCCTCTGCTTTCGACTTTTGTGCATTCATCGATTGCATAGTACGCCCGTATTGTAACAAACCAACAGCGGTTGCGTACGAAGGATCATCTACATAGTCTGTTAAACCAACCATCCCGATTGGCTTACCTATTCTTACTGGCATTTGAAAAATGTCTTCCGCCACTTCTATTGCACCAGTCATTTTGGCAGTCCCGCCTGTTATAACGAGACCCGCCGCAATTTGGTCTTCTAAACCTGAACGACGAATTTCTTCCATCGCCAGTTCAAACAATTCTCTAAAGCGAGGCTCTACAACCTCTGACAGCGTATGACGCGACATTAACCTTGCTGGTCGTCCGCCTACACTTGGCACTTCTATCGTGTCTTCGCTGCTTGCCAATTGGCTGCTTGCACATGCATATTGTACTTTGAGTGACTCAGCATGCGATATAGGTGTACGAAATATTTTTGCAATATCTCCCGTTACCTGATTACCCGCCACAGGGATGACTGCTGAATGACGCAGCGCACCATTAATATAAATAGTGATGTCCATTGTACCACCACCAATATCAAGTACCGCTACGCCTAATTCTTTTTCATCGTCTGTAAGAACTGAATAACAAGAAGCTAATGCTGTAAATATCAGTTGGTCGACCTCAAGGCCGCAACGTTCAACACATTTTTCTATGTTTTTAGCCATGTCGTTGGAGCAGGTAATAATGTGTGCACGTGCTTCCATACGCACACCGCTCATACCTAAAGGATTTTTAATCCCTTCTTGCATATCAATACTGTACTCTTGCGGCAATGCGTGCAGCATTTTACGCTCAGCCGATATCGGCACAGAGCGTGCAATGTGAATAACATTTTCAATATCTTCATCTGTCACTTCAGTGTTGTTTATAGCAACAACACCGCTTTCGTTCTGACATTGAATATGTTTACCAGAAATCCCCAAGTACACTGAGCTAATTCGACAATCGGCCATTAGTTCGGCTTCGTCAATCGCACGGCGAATAGACTCAGACACTAAGTTCAAATCGTTAACGCCGCCTTTATCCATACCATGAGATACTTGGCTGCCTACACCCACAATGCTGAGCTTGTTATCTGCGGTGATTTCACCTACCGTGGCTACCACTTTCGAGGTACCAACGTCTAATCCAATCACGAGGTTTCTTTCTGCTGACTTAGTCATGCCTTACTCTTATTTTGTAATTGTTCTTCTTGCACTGGCTTAAAGCTCACTGCAAGGCCGGTATCATACCGTAAATCTACTGCATCTATCTGTGCTTTTTCTGGGTATTCCATGCGTGGATACACGTCTATAAAACGCTGCACACGCTTGGCTTTATCTCTGCGCCCTAAATTTAAGCGCACCCCGCTATCAAGCCAAAGCTGCCAAGAAAAACGCTCTGATAACGCTAAACTTTTAAGCGTTAACGCGTTTACTTTAAGCATTTCGTCAAACTGTTTAAAGGCAATCCATGCTTCTTGTTCACTGCCCTCTGGGCCAAATAGCTGAGGTAAATCTTTACTTAATTTGTCACTGCGCGCTTGAAAAGCTTCACCATTGTGATTAATTAATAAATCACTATTCCAATGCGCCACCGCCTCGTGTTCAACAACATAGACCTGAATCGTATCTGGCCATTGTTTTCGCACTGACACTGTCGCTACCCAAGGTAAATCTTGTACAAGCTTTTGCACGTGCTTTACATCAAGCTCAAAAAAACTACTAAGATCCGCTTTTTTTATTGCTGTTATAATCGCGGTTTCATCTGTGTATTTAGGGTGTCCTTGCACAGTTAAGTGCTTTATTTGCGCATCTTTGTTTTTTACTAACCAATCAGATACACCCGTTGTAATTTGCACTAACCCAATAACAACCACTAAAAAAAAACTCACGCCAAAAATCAGCGACCAATTTAGGTTCTGTTTGATTTTATGAGCTTTTTCTAAAAAGGGATGCATATTAAAGCGTTTGCTCCAAAATGCGAACAACTAATTGCTCAAAAGTTGCCCCATTTGCTTTTGCTGCCATTGGTACTAATGATTTTTCTGTCATTCCGGGTACGGTATTGACCTCTAATAAATAAAAATTGCCTTGCTCATCTTGCATTGCATCTACGCGACCCCAACCGCTTGCACCGACTAACTCAAATGCTTCTAACGACATAGCCTGTAAAAGCTGTGTGTCGTGCGCCGATAAATTTGCTGGGCAATGATACTGTGTTGTGTTTGATTGATACTTTGCTTGGTAATCGTAAAAGCCATTCGGTGTTGTCATTTCGATTACGGGCTGTACTTCATCACCTAAAACAGTCACTGTAAATTCGCGCCCGGTTACCCACTGCTCTACTAACACTTGGCTATCAAACTTAAATGCATTTATTAATGCATCTTCAAGCTCTTGCGCAGTAGTTGCTTGCGCCATACCAATGCTCGACCCTTCATGAGAGGGCTTAACCATCACTTTTTTAAATTCAGCCATAATGGCATGTGCATCAAAACCCTTTTTAGCATCAACAACGGCATAAGGTGCTGTGCTTAAACCCGCAGATTTAAACAGATGCTTACAACGAATTTTATCCATTGCTAAAGCCGAGCCAAGTACATTACTACCTGTATAAGGTAAGTTCATAAACTCTAATGCACCTTGGACGGTTCCATCTTCACCACCTCGGCCATGCAGCGCAATAAAAACTCGCTCTACATTTAATTCTTTTAATTCCCATAACGATCGATTTTGAGGATCGAACGCAATAGTATCCACACCGCAATTTTGTAATGCATTAAAAACAGCCTGACCCGACTTTAATGACACTTCACGCTCTGCAGAGTTTCCACCAAGCAGTACCGCTACTTTACCAAATTGTGCATTTACTTGGGTCATACTTCACCTTGCTTTAATTTTTCTACCGACATACCTGTCGCCGCTAATGTTTTTACTAACTGACCTATATTACCCGCACCTTGCGTTAACACTAAGTCATTATTTTGTAGGTTATCGGCTAATACACCTGCAAGCTCTTTACTTGACGCTACATGCAATGGCTCTTTGCCGCGTTGGCGAAGGCTTCGGCATAAACTTTTACTATCAGCTCCTACAATCGGTTCTTCGCCTGCACCATAAACATCTAGCAATAAAAGCTGATCAACATCAGCGAGTACTTTTACAAAGTCTTCGTATAAGTCACGAGTACGGCTAAATCTATGTGGTTGATAAACCATTACCAAACGCTTATCAGGCCACCCTTCACGAACAGCCGCTATGGTAGCCGCTACTTCCGACGGGTGGTGACCGTAATCATCAACAAGCATTACATTACCGCGCTCGTTCTCAAATTCACCATAATGCTGAAAACGACGACCAATCCCTTCAAACTTTTGCAAGGCTTCTAAAATTGCATGATTAGCAATATTTTGATCTTTTGCTACTGCAATCGCCGCAGTTGCATTAAGCGCATTATGTTTACCTGGCATATTAAGCGTTGCGGTTAAGCACTCACCTTGTTTATTGGTGACTGTAAACGTACAGGTGTTCGCTGATTGACTAAAATCACTCATACGATAATCAGCACTAGGCGAATCGCCATACGTAATAATAGGACGACCAAAGCGAGGAATAAGTTCGGCAGCCACCTCAGAATCTATACACACAACAGCCAGTCCATAAAATGGTAAGTTATGTATGAAATCCACATAGGTGTCTTTCATTTTTTCGAGGCTGCCGCCATAGGTATCCATGTGATCTTCTTCAATATTAGTGATCACCGATACCATGGGTTGTAAATGTAAAAACGACGCGTCACTTTCATCAGCTTCTGCTATTAAAAAATCGCTTTTGCCCACCTTTGCGTTACTACCCGCACTGTTCAATAAGCCACCAATAATAAAAGTAGGATCAAGCCCTGCTTGTGCATAAATACTGGCAATTAAACTGGTCGTTGTGGTTTTACCATGGGTACCAGCAATGGCAATACCATGGCGAAAACGCATTAATTCCGCAAGCATTTCAGCACGACGCACTACGGGAACTCTTGCGGCTTTTGCGGCAATTATTTCAGGGTTTGTTTCATCTATTGCACTTGAAACTACAACAACATTGGCGTCTTTTACGTTATTTTCGTGGTGACCAATAAATACTTCTGCACCGGCTTTAATTAAGCGTTCTGTCATTGCACTATGCGCAATATCTGAACCTGTAATACGGTAACCTTCAAAAGCAAGCACTTCTGCTATACCGCCCATACCCGCTCCACCAATACCAATAAAGTGGATGGTTTCTATTCTACGCATTGCAGGTCGTATGTTTTTGTTTTGTACTGATGCTTCTTTCACTTACGCTCTCTTATTCGATACTTGCTCACAGTGCGCGGCTACGCTTGCTGTGGCATCTAAAATGGCTTGTTTTTTTGCATTACTAGCCATTTTATTAATTAGACTCGGGGTTACTAAATAAGGGGTTAATAGCTCAACAATCGATTGCTCATTAAACACGCTTTGCTGCATAACTAACGCCCCCTCAGCCTTCACCAAGTAGTGGGCATTAGCCGTTTGATGGTCGTCAACTGCATGAGGAAACGGCACAAATACAGCCATTTTTCCCGCTGCTGCAATTTCACTTACTGTTAATGCACCTGCTCGGCAAATAACAATATCGGCCCAAGCATACGCTGCATCCATATCATCAATAAATTCAGCAACCTTTACATTGTCGCTTGAAAAATTTTGCATTTTATATGCTTGCTCAACACCATTTAAATGCCCTTTACCTGTTTGGTGCCATACCTTTATTTCACTGGTTTTATTAAGGGCTTTAAATGCAGCGGGTAGCGTTTGATTAAGCACTTGAGCCCCTAACGATCCCCCTACAACCAACATATTGATAGGGCTTGAAACATCACGCATTGGTATATCAATTACACTTTGACGCACTGGGTTGCCAACAAGTTCGGCTTTACCCGAGTCAAATGCACTTGGGAATGCAGCCAAAACACGATTTGCAAATCGTGAAAGCCATTTATTACTCATACCCGCAACCGCATTCTGCTCATGAATAACCAACGGAATACCCAAACTTTTTGCAGCAATGCCTGTTGGGCCAGTGACGTAGCCTCCCATAGCTAAAACGACATCTGGACATTGATGTTTCAATACTTTACGCGCTTGCAATATTGCATTAATTACCATGAATGGTGCTTTAATGAGGCGTTTTAATCCGTTCCCGCGAACACCTTTTACATTAATAAAATCAATATTTATATTGTGTTTAGGAACAACGCTTGCTTCCATTCTATCGGGTGTGCCAATCCAAGTAACCTGCCAGCCTTGTTCTTTTAAATAATCAGCAACTGCAATACCCGGAAATATATGCCCGCCAGTACCACCTGCGACTACAACACACTTTTTACTCATCGTTTACCTCCACCTGAGGTCGCTTGTTTAGTTGCCATTTTAGTTTCAAAATCAACGCGTAATAATATTCCAGTTGCTATGGTCATAATCATCAAACTAGAACCACCATAAGAAATAAACGGTAACGTAAGGCCTTTAGTCGGTAAAATTCCCGCACTAGCGCCCACATTAACCATGGTTTGAAACGCAAACCAAATACCAATTGCAAAAGCAAAATAGCCTTCGTACTCTTTGCCGCATTTTAAGGCTTGCTGGCCAATTAATAGTGCTCTAAATACTAAAGTAGCGAGCACCATTAAAATGCTTACCACGCCAACTAAACCAAGCTCTTCGCCAATAACCGCAAAAATAAAATCATTATGTGCCTCAGGTAAATATTGCAACTTTTGTACACTATTACCTAACCCTTGGCCAAACCAACCACCTTGACTATATGCCATTAACGATTGAACAAGCTGGTACCCTTTTCCGAATGGATCGTCCCAGGGATCTAAAAAACCGACAACACGTGCCATACGATAGGGCTCTACAATAATCAACAAAACAACTAAGCCAATTCCCGTCAGGATAAGTACAAAAAACTGCCATAACTTAGCGCCGGCTAAAAACAATAAACCAACAGTGGTTACAAACATAACCACCACGGTGCCTAAATCAGGTTGTAATAAAATAAGCAATGCATACACGGCAAACACCGCGATCGGCTTTGCAAAGCCTTTTATGTTTTCTTGTACTTCTTCACGCTTTCGAACCAAGTAACCCGCTATGTAACTAAAAAAGTACAGCTTTGCAGCCTCTGCCACTTGAAAACCAATAGGCCCTATTGGGATCCACCGTTTGGCACCATTAACCTCGCGACCAATAATGAGTACAGCAATGAGCAATACCATGCCCAATATCAATAAATAAGCATTGGATCGCTTCCACCAGTCCATTGGCACACATACAGCAATCCAAAAAAGCACAAACGCAACGGCCAAAAACATCCCGTGACGAATAACAATATGATGTGAGTTATCAAAAAGGCGTTCTGCCGTTGGCATAGACGCACTCATCACCATAATAAAGCCAACGCCAATTAGCATTAGCATTGAATAGAGCAAAGGCACATCGTAAAGCTGCGCCGATGGCTTAGGTATTAACGCCTCTTTTATTTGCGCAAAGGCAGTCATACTTGCTCTGCCAAAACACACGTAACAAAGTCATCGCCACGTTGCATATAGTTGTTGTACATATCAATACTTGCACACGCAGGGGCTAGTAAAACGACATTACCTGGCAAACTAAACTGCTTTGCTAAAGTAACCGCCTCACTCATATTCTGTGTTAAGTGACTTTTACTGGTTAGTGCCATTAAATCTTTTGCATCTTTACCAAAGCAAATTAGCGCTTTTACGTGTTTTTTTAAGTAAGGCTTAAGTGGGTTTAAATCAGCGCCTTTAGCATCGCCACCTGCTATAACAATGAGATCTTCAATGCCTGTTGATAGGCTATCTATGGCTGCAATAGTGGCGCCTACATTAGTTGCCTTTGAATCGTTAAAATATTTAACGCCACCTAACTGTGCAACAAATTGGCAGCGGTGAGCTAAACCATTAAAGTGGCCAAGTGCTTTTTTATACACCTCATTACTAATATTAAAAGGGCTTAGTAACGCCATAACCGCAAGCGTGTTTAAATAATTGTGTTTACCCATAACAGCTAACGAATTTACAGGTAAAAGCAACTCGTTTTTAGCTGTAAAGTAAGTACTGCCATTGTGCTCTGCTAAGTGGTATTCACCTTGCGATGCACCAAAACTTACCTTAGGCGCTGAGTAAGTACTTACGGGGTGTGTTTGTTTGTCATCTTCATTTACAACAATGCACTCGGCACCGTTGTAAATAGTCAGCTTTGAATCGATATAAGCTTGGTAGCTGTCGTAACGATCTAAATGATCTTCAGATACATTTAATACGGTAGCACTCACCGACTTTAAGCTTGTTGTGGTATCTAATTGAAAGCTCGAAAGTTCAAGAACATATATATCAAAGTCATCACTCAATAAATCAAGCACTGCGGTACCAATGTTCCCGCCTAGTGCCACATTAAAGCCAGCAGTTTTTAACACTTCGTACGCCAGTGTGACCACTGTTGATTTGCCATTTGAGCCAGTAACTGCCACGACAGGCTTAGTATTAATGCGCGCAAATAGCTCAACATCACCTATTACTTCAACACCCGAATTAATAGCACTCGCAATAGCTGGAGTTTTAAGGCTAAGCCCGGGGCTGATAATAATCATATCGCTGCAATTAAGATCTGCGGTATCTAAATTACCAAAATGTGTGTTTAAACTATGCGCATGATTACTTAGCCATTCAATCCCTGGTGGATTTGCCCGGCTGTCGACAACCTTTGGTGACAAACCATGAGATAGTAAAAAACGCACAATGCCCAGACCGGTTACACCGAGTCCGAGCACTGTTATTTGTTTATTTTTTATCTCGTTTAAATACTGCATTTATCTTATCTTTAATGTCGCAAGGCCAGCAAGAACAAGCACAATAGATATAATCCAAAAACGGACAATAACGCGTGGCTCAGGCCAACCTTTTAATTCGTAATGGTGATGAATAGGTGCCATTCTAAAAATTCGTTGGCCGCGCAACTTATACGAGCCCACTTGTAAAATTACCGACAGCGCCTCCATTACAAATACCCCACCCATAATAATAAGTAGCAGTTCTTGACGGACCAACACCGCAATAATACCCAATGCGCCCCCTAACGCTAATGAGCCTACATCGCCCATAAATACTTGCGCCGGGTAGGTGTTAAACCATAAAAAACCAAGGCCTGCACCAACAATGGCAGTACATACAACCACAAGCTCACTGGCTAATGGCAAATGAGGAATATGTAAATAAGCAGAAAAATTAATATTACCTGTTAGATAAGCAATAATGGCAAGTGCCGCAGCCACTAAAATAGTAGGCACAATAGCAAGACCATCTAAGCCATCGGTCAGGTTTACAGCATTTGATGTTCCCACCAATGCAAAATAAGTAATAACAATGTAAAACAAGCCTAACTGTGGCAACACATCTTTAAAAAACGGAACAACTAATGAGGTTTCAACAGCGTGTGTACTTGAAAAGTACAATGCAGTTGCAACCACTAATGCAATTACTGACTGCCAAAAGTACTTCCATTTAGCTATTAGTCCTTTGGGATCTTTACGAATAACTTTACGGTAGTCATCAATAAAGCCCACAATACCTAAAGAACCAATTACAAATAATGTTGCCCACACATACTTATTAGAGAGATCTGCCCATAATAATGTACTGGTAAATATTGCCGCTAAAATAAGTAAGCCACCCATTGTAGGTGTACCCGATTTAGATAAATGCGATTGCGGACCATCGTCACGCACGGTTTGCCCTATTTGCATTTTTTGCAAACCACGAATTAACTTTGGCCCCAAATAAAGCGACATAACCAACGCGGTTAAAATACCCAAAATAGCGCGCAGTGTTAAATACGAAAAAACATTAAAACCACTATAATACTGTGTTAAATACTCAGCCAGCCAAACTAACATTATGATACTCCATTGATGGCTTGTTGCTGGCCATTTACTAAATCGGTTACTAATAATTCCATGCGAGAACTGCGTGATCCCTTCACGACGATGGTTGTTTTTTTATTAACGTGATTAATTGTGGCTTGAATTTGTTGTTGCATCTGATCGCGGTTTGAAAAGTGACGATTAGGCAGCTCAAACACATCGCTGGCACACTTACTCAACACACCTAAAGTAAATAACTCATCAATGCCTTTTTGAAGCGCATATTCACCCACTTCTTGATGGTATTTACGTGCATCTTCGCCAAGCTCTCCCATATCGCCCAACGCTAAAATACGGTGACCTTGCATATCACTCAGTAAGTCAATGGCAGCCTTAACCGATTTAACATTAGCATTGTAGGTATCATCAACCACGGTGAGCAGATCAGACACTTCTATTAAGTTAACACGTCCTTTTACATCGCCCATTGTCGCCAAAGCGCTGGCAATATCTTCTAAAGTTACATCAAGCTCGCTTGTCAGCGCAGCAGCAATAAGCGCATTACCAATATTATGTTTGCCCGGTAGTGCTAGGGTAACAGGTACCTTTTTTTGTTTTGTACACAAGGTAAAGCTTGCACGAGCATTGGCATCCAAGCTTATATCTTCAGCCCAAATATCAAGTTTTTCAGACGTTGAAAAACGCTTTATATTTCGTCCTTCAAGCTTATCTAGCCAATATTGACTAAACTCACTATCGCAATTAATTATGGCTACGCCATCTTCTTTTAGGCCATCAAAAATTTCGCCTTTTGCCTTGGCCACCCCCATTAAGCTACCAAAGCCTTCTAAATGTGCTGGTGCTACGTTACACACTACCGCTACGTCTGGCTTTGCCATTGCCGTTGTGTATGCAATTTCACCTAAATGATTTGCACCAAGCTCTATTACAGCAAAACGGTGCTGCGGCTCTAAACGCAATAACGTTAGAGGTACGCCAATATCGTTATTAAAATTACCTTTTGTTGCCAGCACATCGCCATGTACAGATAAAATAGCCGCGCACATTTCTTTTACAGTGGTTTTACCTACACTGCCGGTAATAGCGATTGTTTTAGGTGCCACTTGGGCCATAACAGCGGTGCCAATAACCCCTAATGCAATACGTGTGTCTTTCACTACAAACTGGGCGATATCAACATCGACTTTATGATCGACGATAACGCCTATAGCGCCTTTTTGTTTTGCCTCAGTGATAAATTTGTGACCATCAAAATTTGGCCCTTTCAGTGCTAAAAACACGTCACCTTCGCATACTGTGCGAGTATCTGTATTTATGTTAAGCACTTGCTGATTATCACCTTGATAATCAGTTGTTAGCACACTGGCTAACCAATCAAAATCCATCGGGATCATGTTTGAGTCCCTCTACCTGTTTTTATTAGTTGTTTTTGTACAAATTGACGATCGCAAAAGTCGAAACGTTCATTGCCTATAATTTGATAATTTTCATGGCCTTTACCGGCAATTAAAACCACCTCATCCGAGGACGCATTATTAATTGCATAGCTTATTGCACGTGCTCTATCGGCGTCTGAATGGGCCTTTTGAGGATGCTCTAAACCAGCCAACACATCAGCAATTATTGCATTAGGCTCTTCTGAGCGAGGATTATCACTGGTGATAATAACTTTGTTAGCATTTTTTTCAGCAGCTTGTGCCATCAAAGCTCGCTTGCCTTTATCTCTATCACCGCCACAACCAAACACGCAGCTAACACCACCAGGTACATGTTTTTGCAACGCTTGTAGTGCCAAAGCTAGTGCTTCTGGCGTATGCGCATAATCCACTACACAGGTTGGTTTACCCACAGCACTAAATGCCTGCATTCTTCCTGCCACTGGCTGAAGTTGTAAGCAACCTGCAATAAGCTGTTTTAGTGGATAGCCCAAACCAAGTAATGTTGCTAAAGCAGCCGTTAAATTATAAAGATTAAATTCACCAAACAGCGGCGATTTTACCCTAATATCACCCCAGCTTGTAGATAATTGCGCCGAAATACCTTCAGCCGAATAATCAACATCTGAAAAGTACACATACTGTGCATTTTTAGGTGCTAAATTTTTTCGTCCGTAGCAAATTAAATGATTAAAATCGTATTTTTCAAGCCACTGCTCTGCTTGGTTGTCGTCTTGATTTAGTACGACAAGCTGTGGATCAAAATCGCGAAATAGCATGAGCTTTGCATCACCATAACTTGCCATATCGCCATGGTAATCTAAGTGATCGCGAGAAAGGTTAGTAAACACAGCGGCTTTAAACAGACACCGTTCAACACGATGCTGCACAAGGCCATGCGACGATACCTCCATTGCCACCAATTTTTTATCCGCTTGATGTAAGTCACTTAAGATATGTTGTAAATCGACTGCCGAAGGCGTGGTGTTTATCAACGGCGTTAAATTCTCTGGATGACCGAAACCTAGCGTACCAATAATTGCTGACTGCGTATTACAGTACTGCGCTAGGTGAGCAATCATAGCCGTGGTGGTCGATTTACCGTTTGTACCAGTTACTCCAATTAAATCAAGACTATGGCTAGGCTGGTTGTAAAATCGACTTGCAAGTTCAGCCAGTTTTTTATCAAGCTCAGACACTAAGTAAAGCGGGTCAAATTCAACTTCGAACTCGCAAAGTCTATCAGCAATAACTGCCACTGCACCATTTTCAATTGCTTTAGCTATAAACTGCCCGCCATCTAACTCATGGCCTTTTATTGCTACAAATACATCGCCTGGGTTGACGTCTCGGCTATCCAATCGCAAATGATTAACTAACTGCGAGGGTGCATCTATTTCGATATATTTTAAAATGGTTTTTAAATCACGCATCATTCTTTTTGCCTTTTACGAACGCAACTTCTTCCTTGTCGGGTGCGACGTTTAATATTCTTAATGCGTTAGAAACGATTTCTGCAAATGCAGGGCCTGCAGTGGCACCTCCATAGTACACATCACCGCCAGGTTCATTGATCATTACTACCACAGCTAAACGCGGATTACTTGCTGGCGCCACGCCCGCAAAATAACCAACATATTCATCACCGTAGCCACCTACTGCGGCTTTTTTAGAAGTTCCCGTTTTACCTGCAGCACGATAACCATCAACTTTAACGTTGTGTGCTGTTCCGCCACTTTCAAATACGCTTTCCATCATGTGTACTACCGCTTCAACATCTTGCTGTTGAAACACACGATCCCCTTCAGGGACGGAATCTTGCTTTAACACAGTGAGTGGCCTATTGACCCCTCCGGCACCTAACATGGCATAAAAGCGAGCCATTTGCGCAGTACTAACAGCAATATTGTAACCAAATGACAATGCAGCAATTTCGTGATCAGACCAACGACGGTTTGGGTAAAATAAACCACTGCTTTCACCAACCATACCGGTGCCTGAATCAGATCCGAACCCAACCTTTTGGAATAAACCTACCAGGTAGTCTTTTGGTACCAGCTGAGTGACTTTAGTCACCCCCATATTTGACGAATATTTTAGTATTTCTCGCAGTGACATTTCACCATGGTTACGCGTATCTTGGACTAAACTTCCGCCTAAACGCATCCAACCTGGGTAGGTGTCTATTTGTTCATCGGCTTGAATTGCGCCGTAGTCTAGCCCAGCTAAAATGGCCAGTGGCTTAACGGTTGAACCCGGTTCGAACAAATCAGTAATAGCGCGATTTCTGCGTTTATGTGGAGCTGCATCGGTTAAGTTATTTGGATTAAAAGATGGACTATTAACCATGGCTAGTACTTCACCGGTTTTAACATCAACCACCATGGCTGAACCCGATGTAGCCTTATAAGATAAAACCGCTGACTTTACGGCTTTATAAGCAATTGCCTGAATACGTTGATCGATACTTAGTTGAATGCTTTCGGGCTCTACACGTTCACGCTCATCTAGCACTTGTACTTCACGGCCTTGAGCATCTTTTCTAATTGTGCGACGACCTTCTTCACCAGTTAAAGCGTTTTCGTAGAGCTTTTCAATGCCTTCAATTCCTTTACCATCGATGTTGGTAAAACCAATAATATGCGCAGTTACTTCACCGGCCGGATAATAACGTTTAGACTCATCCAATAAATGAATACCAGGAAGACGTAAGCTGCCAATATAATCAGCAACTGCAGGGGTTACCTGTCGCTTTAGATAAACAAAGCGACGACTAGGATCATTTAAAAGGCGGGCGTTAATTTTTTTCTGGTCAATACGTAATACATCAGCTAGTTCGCGCCAACGTAAATCGTTTTTGTAATACTGCGCGGTGCGCTTGTTTAGCTCTACCGCATTATCTAACAGTGCTTGTTTATCCTCGCCATTTTTACGCGCTTGTCTAACAACTTTAGATACAAGCGATTTATGCAACGCTTTAGGGTCAGCATATACACTCACAACAGGTACACTTACCGCGAGTTCTTTGCCATTGCGGTCAAAAATCATTCCGCGTTGTACGTGTAGTTTTTCAACACGTACTGTGCGTTTATCACTTTCTGAACGTGCTTTATCAGGTTCAATTACTTGTAAATAAGCAGCACGAGATACGAGTGTTACAAACACCAAAAGTACAACCGAACACACAAGCATAAAACGCCATGTAATTAAGTTGTTGACTGGTTTTTTGCCTCGATTTCTCATTTTAATATAATTACCTGTTCATCCTGACTTGTCGGTCTTTTCATTTTTAGTTGCGAGGTTGCTACTTCTTCGATACGCGCATGTTGAGAGTAAAACTCCTCCTCAACGAGTAAGTATCGCCACTCTAAATCAAGCTCATCACGCTCTTGCAGTAACATATCTTGTTCAATTAATTGCCCGCGCGCTAAATGCGTAACTTGCACTACGCTAAAACCAGAAACAAATATCGTAACCAACAAGGCCAAGGTCAGCTTATTAGCACCCAGGCCTTTAATTATTTCGAAAAATAAATTGGGAGGTTGACGATGATTTGCTTTTGTACTCATCCCAACCTCTGAGCAATCCTAAGTACAGAGCTTCGCGAACGCGGATTACGTGCAACTTCTTCAACACTTGGTTTAATAGCTTTACCCACTGCTTTTAACGTCAGGTTTTGATTTATTTGTGCGTCGGTTAAAGGCAGACCTCTGGGTAATGCTTCTCCCTTACTCTGTTTTCGAATAAATTGTTTTACTATGCGATCCTCTAGCGAGTGAAACGAAATAACCACTAAGCGACCACCTGGTTTAAGCACTTTAACGGCAGACTGTAATGCTGTTTGAATCTCTTCAAGTTCACTGTTTATATAAATACGAATAGCCTGAAAAGTGCGTGTTGCAGGATGCTTAAACTTATCTTTTACCGGTACAGCTTCATCAACTAAATCTGCAAGCTGCTTAGTGGTAGTAATGGGTGTGTGCTCTCTCGTTTCTAAAATTTTATGTGCAATACGCTTACCGAACTTTTCTTCACCCAACTTTTTAATGACGTGGGTAATATCGTCTAACTCAGCCTCTGCTAACCACTGAGCAGCACTTCGGCCACTTGTTGGATCCATACGCATATCAAGTGGGCCATCTTTCATAAAGCTAAAACCACGCTCAGCGTCATCAAGCTGTGGAGATGACACGCCAATATCTAATAAAATGCCATCCACTTTACCAATAAGATCGTTTTGCTCTGCTACATCGTATAGTTTTGAAAATCGAGTGTGTGCAATAGCAAAACGGCCATCATCAGCAAATTTTTCAGCCGACTTTATAGCTTGTGGATCTTGGTCTATCGCTTGTAAGCGTCCTGCATCGCCTAAACGTGCAAGTATTTGACCTGAATGACCGCCTCGTCCAAATGTGCCATCCATGTAAATGCCGTCTGGCTTAATTGCTAGGGCATCAATGGTTTCGTCCATCAAAACGGATACGTGTTCAAATTGCGCTGTCATTAGCTATTGTTTGCCTTTTTTTTGTGCCGTTAGAGTGTAAAGTTATCTAAATCTGAATTAGGCTCAAAATCACCTAGCCTTTCAAGCTCAGTGTCTTGGCGCATCTGTTCGTTCCAACGCGCTTCATCCCAAATTTCAAATTTATTCATTAACCCTACTAGCATTATCTTTTTGCCAAGGTCTGCATGCGCACGCAACGACGGCGCTAACAAAATTCGACCATTTTTATCAAGTTGATACTCTGTCGCATTGCCTAGCAACATGCGTTGCATTCGACGGGCACGTGGATTCATGTTGGAAATTTTAGCTAAACGACTTTCTATTTCTTGCCATTCAGCCAATGGATACAACCATAAGCACGGCTCATTTAACGCGACGGTGCAAATCACTGTACCCTGATCTTCAGATAGCAGAGATTCTCGGTACTTGGTCGGCACCGCAAAACGTCCTTTATCATCCAAACTCAGTGAACTCGCGCCACGGAACATAATTAGCCTGCTTTAAATTATTTTAATCAGCTATTAACTATGCTGATCCAGTTTGATCCACTAAAAACCACTTTTTACCACAGTGC
This sequence comes from Pseudoalteromonas sp. S408, assembly GCF_005886645.1. NCBI lineage: Bacteria > Pseudomonadati > Pseudomonadota > Gammaproteobacteria > Alteromonadales > Pseudoalteromonadaceae > Pseudoalteromonas > Pseudoalteromonas sp. S408. Next base: position 73,004 of record NZ_PNDY01000022.1, read on the forward strand.
TCCAGTTTAGGGCTTGACAAGCCTTTTTGTCAAGTAAGCTGACCTCCTTTAACGAGTCTCTAAGCTAGAAAAAATAAGGGTTCAGGCGAAGCGGTTGAATTACGTGGGAAAAAGTGGAGATACAAACAAAAAAATATTTTTATCTACTTTAATAACCTTTTGTTTACATGGTTTGATTACTGAATAAACAATGAATAATTACAATTTTTTAGTGGGTTTTACCCACTTTGTAATATTTACTTAGGTTGGTGGTAAGAGTTACTGCTTCGTTTTTATTATATATTTAAAGTGGTTCACTAAAAAACAAAATAGTAATTAAAATCAATGAATTAAGAAAATTACATAGTGTGGTTTGATTGTTGCTTCTATCAATACACTACTTAAATACTTTTACTCATTAAGGATTGATTATGGCTACTGCAACAAATAAGCAAAATACGACTACAGATATTAAGTCTGACACTAAGGCACAAACGACCGATGCCCCACTGACAGAAAAAGCAACATCAGCTGCTCATGATGCTGTTGATGCACTTTCTACAAAAGCAGCAACAGCTGAAAGTAGTGTAAGGAAAGGTGCATCAAGTTCAGCTGAAGCACTGAGTGAAAAGCAGTTAATTGCCCGCGAAAAACTGAGTGAGTGCACAGCTAAAACACGTGCTTTTGCATCTGAAAACCCCCTAGCAACTGCAGGTATTGCGTTTGCAGCGGGTATGTTAATTACTTCACTGTTTCGTCGTAAGTAAAATCTGATGGAAGATTTCCACTCAAGCACAACCAAGGACGGTACAGCGCAAAACCAAACTACTGATCAACAGTATCAAAAGGATGATTGGCAAGATCACATCGCAAAACTTTTAACGTATTCAAAACAGCTCAAGGATGATTATCATACTCAAGGAAAGATCACCCACCAACTTGCGAAAGCTGAGTGGCGCTTATCGTTAAGATCGCTTGCACTGATCTCTATATTTTTAGGCTGTTTTGCCAGTGGTTTGGTTTTGTTGTGGGCGGGAGTGCTTGGCGCGATTGGCTATGGAATATATGACTTATTTGGTTCTGTATGGCTTAGCATTGCAACCGCAACATTGCTGCAAGTGGCGTGTTTGATTTGGTTATGGAAAAGCACCGTTTATTTAAGCAACAAAATAGGGTTTAGCAAAACAATTCGAAGCATTAAGCAATTGTTAAACTTATAAGGATATTAATATGTTAGTTGATATATTAATTAAAAACCCCGATGAGTGTGTAAAAGCGCTGACTAAACAGATGGACTTACAAAGCGAGCTAAAACGACAACATCAAGTCGCTTTTATATATCGATTAAAGCGTTTTGCTGCCAGCAAAGTGGGCTTAAGCAGCGCATTTATAGCTGGCGTTGCCGTTCAGTCAGGCAAAAGCGAAACCAGCCTTATAAGAAAATACGGCTGGCTGCTTAGGTTAATTGGCTAATTAACCTCTACCATGTGCCTGTAAATAATCAATTTTGGGCCCTTTTGGTACAATTTGGGTTGGATTGATCATAGTGTGGCTAAAATAGTAATGTCGTTTGATATGATAAAAATCAACCGTATTTGCAACCCCCTCAACTTGGTATAAATCCCTTAGGTACCCGCTTAACGAAGGGTAACTCTCAATTGTGCGCAAGTTGCATTTAAAATGCCCTACGTAGACACAATCAAACCTTATTAACGTTGTAAATAAACGCCAATCTGCTTCCGTTATTTTGTCGCCCACAAGGTAGCGTTTTTTACTCAATATTTTTTCAACGTTGTCGAGTGCATTAAACACATCATCAAATGCCTGCTCGTAAGCGTGTTTTGCTGTTGCAAATCCAGCTCGGTATACACCGTTATTAATATTTGGATAGACTAATGCATTTAGTTCATCTATTTCACTACGAAGCGATTCAGGGTAGTAATCGTCTTTGTTACCTGTTATTTCGTTAAATGCACTATTAAACATACGTATTATATCGGCAGATTCATTACTCACTATCTTGTTTTGTTTTTTGTCCCACAATACAGGAACGGTTACTCGCCCTGAGTAACTAGAATTATTTTTAGTGTAAACTTGATGTAAGTAATCACTAGCAAACAAGGCATCTCCGGTACTGTAGTTATTTTGATCAAACTCCCAGCCATTAGCTAACATATCGGGGCTTACAACCGATACAGATATGAACTCATCAAGTTTTTTTAAAGTTCGAAAAATAAGCGTACGGTGTGCCCAAGGGCACGCTAACGAAACATATAAATGATAACGCCCAGCCTCAGCTTTAAACCCCCTTTCACCCGTTTTTCCTGGGCTACCGTCAGGCGTGATCCAATTTCGTAATTGCGCGGCCTCTCGCTCAAACTTACCGTCGCTTGAATCTGTGTCATACCATTTATCTTGCCATTGACCATTAACGAGTAATCCCATTATTTGCTCCTCAAAAATTAAATAAGTGTGCCAAATTCACCATTTTGATAATCACGAATGGCTTGATGTATTTCGGCCTGTGTAGTCATAACAAATGGCCCCATATGTGCAATGGGTTGCTTAAGCGGATCACCCGCTAAAATTAATACACCTGCGCCATGTTGCGTTGCTATCTCAATATCACTACCAGGTTCTAAAATTAGTAACTTACCCGCCTTGAGTGTTTGATTATCTTTCGTAATAAGCGACCCAGAATGTACGTAAAGCATCACATTTTGCTGTTTTAACGGGGCTAGCTTTAACAGCTGACCGTCAGGTAAAGTTACATCAGCTAAAGCGGCATTTGCTGAAAGCTTTTGAATACTTGATGTTAATTCGACAGCTTCAAATTGCCATGAACCAGCAAGGGCAGTCAGTGTTACGCCACTTTTATTTTTAAACGTTGGAGCCGGATGTTGCGTTGTGTCTTGGTAAATCGGATCGCGCATTTTTTCTGTGCTTGGCATATTGATCCAAATTTGAAAACCATGAAGTCCATCTTTGGCATCAGCTAAAGGCATTTCACTATGGATCACCCCTTTGCCTGTGCTCATCCATTGCACATCGCCTGCTCTGATCGCTTTTTTATTACCCATTTGATCTTGATGCTCAAATCCACCTTTAATGATATAAGTAAACGTTTCCATACCTCGGTGCGGGTGTGCAGGAAAACCACCCATGTAATCAGCTTCGTTATCTGACTTAAGCTCATCGATCATTAAAAACGGGTCAAGGTATTTACCATCGAATCCAGGTATACGACTTATACTGACACCATCGCCATCTTGTGTTGCATAAGACGTTAATATTTTTGCTATATTCATTTTTTAAATCACTATATGAAATATTATCTATACTCATTAAAGCACTGAAAAAACAAAACAACCATGTCTTTATATCGAGCTAATCGTTCGTTTATATAGAATGTTTTAATGGTGAAATATTTTTTTTATAACAACTTATAAAATATGGTTTTTTTATAATTTATTGACTACAATCACCACTAAATTTACTCAAAAAAGGGACAGGGTATCTTAACTTCATCTCTCAAAAGCCAACTTTATCGACTACTTATTGTTATCAGTATTCCGGGCATCGTTGTGACATTTTTAGCTCTATGGGCTGAGCGTGAGGCTGCAATAGAAAAAAGCCAGGAGAGAGTCGTTAATATTGCAAAACACTTAACCCACCAGCAAACCACAATGATTAGCGAAACTGAGCAGCTCACTCAATTTCTAGCAAACACGATTGCTGACGACACAAACCTCCCTTCAACCTGCCCTGAGTATTTTCACCAAACACACATTCTCTATAATAATGTTGCCAACATTGGTGTGGTAGATGTTAAAGGAAACTTAAAGTGTGTAACCAATGGCATAGTAAAAAATGTTTCTATTAGTGATAGGCAATACTTTAAAAATGCCATAGCGAATAAAAGCTTTTCAATTGGATATTTTCAATACGATCGAAGCATTCAAGCACCCAGTGTTAACTTTGCTTCCCCTATTATTAGTGAGCGAGGGCAATTGAAGGGGGTTGTTGTTACAGTTATTGCGCTTAACTGGTGGAATACAGCCTTGAACAAAGCCGAGTTTCCAAACGGTTCTAAGGCTGTTATTGCTGATTCTAATGGCCTTGTGCTGGCAAGTTACCCGAATTCATTGCTCCCTTTGGGGGAAAAAATAAACAACAAACACTTTTTACATGGCGATAACTCACTTGCTATGTTTAAAGACGCAAACAATGTAAATCAAATTTTTCATCGCGCGACTATTTATAACGATATTAATAACAATAATTTAGAAATTTACATTACATCACCCACTGATAAGTATATTGCTCGCGCAAATACACACTTTTTAGAAACTATTATTTTATTTTTTAGCGCTATTTTAACTATTGCTTTTATTGGGCATCGTATTATCAGGAAAAGTATTTTTTACCCCATTGAAGAACTTGCCCAAGCAACCGACCTATTAGCACAAGGCAATATGCCAACTAAAAAAATTAAGCCTAATAGTCCCGAGCTGTCCGCTTTATATTCACGCTTTGAAGTAATGGCTGAGACTCGTTTGCAAACAGAAGCCGATTTAAAAAATAAACATGACGAACTAACGGGGTTATTAAATGCTCTCCCCGATATGTACCTTAGGTTAAATAACCTAGGTAAGGTACTTAATATTAGTGGCACTATTATCCCGCTATTTTCAGCTAACAATAAATCACCGAAAAAATTATTAGATATTTTACCAACCGACATCACTGAACAAATTTTAAATGAAGCATCAACTCGCAAAGACGTCATCACATTTGATTTTAAAATAAGTACAGGTATAACCACTCATTACTTTGAAGCTCATATCAATCATCTTGAAAAGAACGATGAGTTAATACTTGTGCTACGTGATATCAGCCAACGAAAAGTAAATGAAGACTCGCTTCACTTAGCATCTCTTGTTTACGGCAATAGTAGTGAAAGTATGGCAATTACAGATGCTAACGGTATTATTTTTGATGTAAACCCTGCTTTTTGTGAAACAACACAATATTCGAAAGATGAAGTGATTGGCCACTCTACCCGCATACTTTCATCAGGAGAGCACTCAAAAGAGTTTTATGAGAAAATTTGGGCATCAATAAATGCGACAGGCCGTTGGCAAGGTGAAATTATAAATCGTAAAAAAGATGGGGTGCTGTTCACTGAATGGTTAAACATAGACACGGTTTACGATGAAAATAATAACCCAGCCCGTCGAATCGCTATTTTTACTGATTTAACTGAAAAAATCCAAGCAAATAAAACAATTTGGCGGCAAGCTCATTTTGATCATTTAACCGATTTGCCAAATCGATTAGAGCTTAAAAAACGACTTAATAAACAGTTTTCTAATTCTAAGAATGAAAATGAAACCTTTGTGGTCATGCTTTTAGATATTGATCACTTTAAAGATATCAATGACACTTTAGGCCACCACTACGGAGACAACTTATTAAAGCTAGTGTCACAGCGTATTGTCAATTCAGCTAAAAATGCCGAATTTGTTGCGCGTATTGGCGGCGATGAATTTGTTATTGTATTTAATCAGATTAAAAGTACCCGCCATATCAACCAGATTGCTAGTAATATTTTGCAAAGCTTATCGTCTGCAATACATATAGATAATGAAGAAGTGTTTATAAGTGCCAGTATGGGTATTGCCTGTGCACCTGATGATGGTGAAAATACTGAGCAATTACTAAAAGCAGCCGATCAGGCTATGTATAAAGCAAAAAGTAATGGTCGAAATGGCTTTGAGTTTTTCTCTCGGGATATGAGAGAGCAAGCACAGGCTCGCATGCATTTACTGAAAGACTTGCGCTGTGCAATAGAATATAACCAGTTTGAATTATTTTATCAGCCTATCGTGTCGCTTAACGATTTACATATACACAAGGCCGAAGGCTTAATACGCTGGCAACACCCGCAAAAGGGGCTAATAAGCCCAGTTGCGTTTATTCCACTTGCTGAAGAAACAAGACAAATTAATGCCATTGGGCAATTTGTATTTTCGCAAGCAATAGAAACGCTTACCGATATAAAAAAAATTACAGATAACGATTTTCAAATAAGTATAAACGTCTCGCCCATACAACTATCTACTGCTAATAGTGGCATTGATGATTGGTATGCCATGCTTGATGCCGCTAAAATTCCACCCTCGTCTATTGTTGCAGAAATAACGGAAGGCTTGATGGTTAACCCTGAGGAACTTACACAAAAGCGCCTCAAACAAATTGTGAAATCGGGGATGCAATTGGCGCTTGACGATTTTGGTACAGGCTACTCTTCACTGGCCTACTTGCAGGAAATGGACACTGATTATTTAAAAATTGATAAACGCTTTGTTGATAATATTAAAGCCAACAGCCAAGAGCTCTCGCTTTGCGAGGCAATTATTGTAATGGCTCATCAGCTTGGTTTAAAAGTAATAGCAGAAGGCATTGAAACCCCATTACAGTACCAGCTACTAACTGAAGCTGGCTGTGATTATGGACAAGGCTATTTATTTTCTAAACCGCTTAATAAAAATGACTTTATGACGCTAATCACTAATAAAAGAGTAATGCTTTCTAAGTTAACTGATTGCTGAATAATAAACTTATCTCAAACCTGGGTTTAATTAAACCACTGTTGTTATGCAATAAATAATCGCTTTGAGCGGTCAATTTACGTAGGCAAATAAAGCATTAACAGGAATTTCAATGGCAAAACCCACATTAGATCAATGGCGAATGTTTAAAGCCGTAGTGGACCATGGCGGGTTTGCAGGTGCAAGCGCCGCAGTTTTCAAAAGCCAGTCAACGGTCCATCATGCAGTTCAAAAATTAGAAGCGGCTTTGCAAATAAAATTACTTGAGGTTAAAGGTCGTAAAGCGTTTTTAACTGAAAGTGGGAAACTTATATTGCGCCGCGCAGAGTTTTTAATTGAAGAAGCGAATAAAATAGAGTCAGTTGCAAATACACTAAGTGAAGGTGTGGAAAGCACATTAAAAATAGCAGTTGATGAAGTATTCCCTCAACCTATTTTGTACCAAGCGCTTGCTAAAACAAGTGAGCTTTATCCATTGCTAAAAATAGATTTAATTGAAAGCGTGTTAACCGGTGCCAACGAATTACTCAACAATGCAGTTGTTGATTTAGCTATTTCATCAGTTCCTATTTATGGTATTAGTTGCAGTAAATTAACAGACATTGAATTTATTGCCGTCGCACATACAAATCACCCACTTAACCAGCGCGAAGATCAATTAAGCTTTCGAGATTTAAAACAACATCGACAAATTGTAGTGCGCGACTCTGCAACACACACTAGCCAAGACGAAGGGTGGCTAGGCGCAGATATGCGTTGGACAGTAAGCCATTTACGCAATTCAATTGATATGGTGAGCCAAAACCTAGGTTACGCGTGGCTTCCGTTCAATCAAGTCGCTCACCTAATTGATGATCATACCCTCAAAGTGCTTAATCTTGAACAAGGCACTACGCGTCCTCTTAACTTATATTTAATGTGTAACGACGCAGATAGATTGGGCCCTGCAGCACAAGAATTTAAAGAGCAACTTACAGTAATAATAGCTGCAGAATAGCGGTTAATTAATCGTTTTTGATACCCAGATGATCAGCAACATAAGCGCCGCGTTCACCTAGTTCTTTCTCTGGCCCGATTGTGCTGTCTTTCGCTGTTTGCTGCTCTGTCTCTGCGTTAATAACGGCACCTAAGGTTACAATATACGCACTTATATATAACCACATAAGCATGATCACCACCCCACCCAGCGATCCATAAGTTTCGTTATAACTTGAAAAACGCGATACATAAAATGAAAAGCCAATAGATGCCACAATCCAAAATACGGTTGCAATAACAGAGCCAAGCGTTATCCAACGCCATTTAGCGGCTTTTCTATGCGGTGCATAACGGTATAAAAGCACTAATGCAAAATTAAACGTAAGTGCCAGTATTGGCCACGACACAACCTTGATCAACAAATCAATACTGTCCTTGAGGCCCACTAAATTGAGTACTATGGGCAAGATACCAATAATCAACAGCGCAAAAATAGCGACTAAAATAGCGCCTACCGAAAACATAAAACGAACAAGCTGCGCCCTCAAGAAAGAGCGCTTTTCGTATTCATGATAACTTATATTACAGGCTGTAATTAATGCTTGGCTTCCCTTAGAGCTACTCCAAATAGTGAGTAATAGTGTGCCTAACGCCCCTAAGGTTAAACGTGTTTGAGAGCTTTGTGTGAGATCTGAGATTTGCGATAAAATCAGCTCACGTGAACTACTTGGTATTAAGGATGTAAACTGCCTGAGATGCTCACTGATCTCCACAGGTGAAGCAAAATAAGCGTATATAGAAACCAAAGCAGCAATGGCTGGAAAAATAGCAAGTAGCGCATAAAACGCCACTCCTGCAGACACTAAAGATAAATTGTCTTTACTCATGCGCGCAAAAATACGCTTTGCAATATCCCACCAGCCTTTAATTGGAATATGAGCTGGTTGCTCTGCATGTTGACCTCTTTTTGGCTTTTTCATACTTAATCTCACTATAATTAGTACTTTAATGAAGCAAAATAACTGCCAACTTAAAAAAGGTGTTTGGTATTAAACTTGCTGTTAAAGTAAAAGTAATTAAACACGGAAGAAACCCAATGCCTACAATAGCATCAGACGTACAATCGGCTGCCAGTACACCGTCATTAAACCCCGTAATGGATGAAAATGTATTTTCATGGCAATTTTTTTATGACCAAACCATGCAATTAGTTCACGCTACAGCGCAAATATTACCCACCTTGTTACTAGGTTTACTCTTACTCACTATTAGCTATTTTACAGCTGGCCCTCTTTCACGCTTGCTCACAAAGCCGATCTCTTTTGTAACCGATAGTAAACTAGTGTTACTTGTCGCAAGGCGCGGTATTAGCACTTTAATCATTTTATTAGGCCTGTATCTATTTTTACGTTTAGCTGGGCTCACTGAGTTTGCGGTAGCTGTGATGAGCGGGACCGGTTTAATAGGTTTAATATTAGGCTTTGCTTTTAGAGACATTGCTGAGAACTTTATCGCAAGCTTACTCTTAAGTGTGCAACGCCCGTTTAAAATAGACGACGTCATTGAAGTAGATGGACGTTTAGGCGTTATCAAAAAAGTAACAGCTCGCGCAACAACGCTTGTTGACTACGATGGAAACCACATTCAAATTCCTAATGCTACAGTATATAAAAACACCATAAAAAATTTAACTGCCAACCCAAAAATGCGCGGTAAAGTAGAAATAGGTATAGGTTACGATAACGACATACGCAGCGCGCAAACGCTAGCCCTAAATATAATAAATCAACAAGCCGCGGTATTAAGCGATCCCCCTGCACAAGTACTTATAAAGAATTTAGGCTCATCAACCATAAATTTTATTTTATATTTTTGGGTAAATGGGCAACAGCACAGCCCCCTAAAAGTAAGCTCTCAAATAATGCGTGAATTAGTCAATGAGTTTACCGAACAAAATATTAGTATGCCGGATGATGCCCGAGAACGAATTTTATTAACTAGTTCAAGTACAGATTTTATAAACTCAATACCCAAGCAAGATTCAAATACTGAGGTAAGGTCTGAGACACATGAACAAACCTTAACGCTTAACGATGTAAGCAGCGATACCGACGAAATACGCGAACAGGCAGAGCAGTCAAGGGATCCAGAGCAAGGAAAAAATATTATTTAGATCAATAAAATTTAGACACAAAAAAGCCCGCAGTGTTAACTGCGGGCTTTTTATTGAATGAGTGAGTCAGCCTATAAGCCGGGTTTTGTCCTTTCCGAAGAAAGTGATAATCATTCGTCTAGGCCATAAATCGCTCTATGGCTCAAGCAACCTACCCGGTTCCAACGTGGGCCACGCCATAAGGAACCCTATTTGGTCTTGCTCCGAGTGGAGTTTACCTTGCAACCGACTATTACTAGCGGCCCGGTGCGCTCTTACCGCACCCTTTCACCCTTACCAACCGAGGTTGGCGGTCTTCTCTCTGCTGCACTTGTCGTGGGCTCACGCCCCCCAGCCGTTAGCTGGCACTCTGCCCTGTGGAGCCCGGACTTTCCTCCCCCTGATCATTTTCGTCACAGGCAGCGATTATCTTGGCTGACTCGGCGCGCAGTATACATGACGCTAAAGCCAAGCGCAGTAATATTTACTCTTTTTCTTCAATAATTGTTTTGTATAGTGCATTTTTTTTCATGCCAAAGTAGTCGGCTACAACACCACACGCTTTTTTCATTGGCATTTCTTTTTCAAGTAGAGCCAACATTTTACGAGCCTCAGGTGGAATATCGTCTACAAGCTTGGGTTTGCCCGGCAGCATGAGTACAATTTCGCCGCGTTGCTTAGTAGGATCGTCAGTTAAAAACTGCTTAAGCTCAGTTACCGTTCCATTAAAAAAGGTTTCAAAGGTTTTGGTGAGTTCTTTAGCAAACACCACCTGCTGTTCACTGCCAAGTGCAGTTTCTAAATCGTCAAGGCTTGCCATAATACGGTGTGTGCTTTCATACATAATGCTGGTAATACCTGAATTTACCGCTTCGATGAAAAAGTCTTGGCGCGCTTTACTTTTAGCGGGCGTAAAGCCAATAAACTGAAAGCGGTCAGTAGGTAAACCTGAACAACACACTGCGGTTATAGCAGCGCATGCACCAGGCACAGGGGTTACGCTTGCGCCTTGTTCACGGCATAAGTTTACAACCGCATATCCTGGGTCACTAATGAGCGGCGTACCAGCATCTGACACTAAGGCTATATTTAACCCCTGATTTAGTTGATCAATAATTTGCTGCGCTTTTTGTTTTTCGTTGTGATCATGTAATGCAAATGTTTTTGCTTTAATACCAAAATGGCTGAGCAGCTTTCCGGTGTGGCGAGTATCTTCAGCAGCGATTAAGTCAACTTGCGATAATGTCGCGATTGCTCGCTGACTTAAGTCGTCATAATTGCCAATTGGGGTGGCAACAATGTAAAGAGTGCCAATTTTATGTGAATTCTCCTCATTTAACATTGAGGTCTCCTGCGTCAGTCAGTAATATAAGCAAATCGCGTTAACGTATTGGGAAATCATTGTGCGACTTAAACTAGTTGGTCTATTAATTATATTGTCAGGGTTATCGGCGTGTAGCACAACCGAAAAACCAATTAAAAAAAGCGATAACTTCAGCAGCAGTGCTAATGCGCTAAAAAATCAAGCAACCAGTGCGCAGTCTATCTATCAATTAGCCGTAAATCGTCAAGGTGCTGACAAAATACAATTATTGTATAGCGCACGTGATGCCGCTATTTCTGAAAAAAACTGGCCATTATTAGAGCAAATCGGTAGCGACCTTGAGCTAACAGCAAGTGTCGATCAAACTCAAAATCGTCTTTATATTGCATACGCGCAGAAACAACAAAATAAAAATGACCAGGCTTTAATTATTTTACAATCGTTAGATGGGCAACTAACACAGCCTGAGCACTTTGCATGGCATCAGTTTTTAACAGCTAGCATTTATGCCTCACAAAATTTTCCAAAAAAAGCAGCTCCCTACTTTTTTAGAGCATCTGAGACATCTGCAAAAAGTAAAATTGACATCCCGCAACTCGAGCAACAGTTATGGGATAACCTAAAACAGTTATCTTCCTATGCATTGGAGCGTTTTAACCGCGGCTCTGTTATTCAACAAGGCTGGGTAAACCTTGCTCTATACCACCAAGTATATGCAGGTAGCGGTGTAGAACTTGACCAAGCAATTAATAACTGGCGACGTCGTTACGTAGGGCACCCTGCTGGCACTGTTTTACCTAAACAAGACGGAGGTTTTGTTGAGTTAGCACCGTTGAATATTAATCGTCTAGTGCTTTTATTTCCTCAGTCTGGCCCAAACGAAAGACTAGGAAATGCATTAAAAGCTGGTGCTCTGGCGGCCTTAGACAAACAAAACATTAATGAAGCTATTTTTATTGATGAGAATTTAAGTACTGCAGAAATTGCTGCAAAGCTTGATCAAATAAATCCTGATTTTGTAGTTGGCCCACTACTTAAAGCAAATATAGATAAGCTAACAGCTGCTGAAACACTGATTAACATTCCAACACTACATTTGAATACATTCGACGGAAACACTATTTCGCTTCAACATTATTATTTTGCGTTAAATCCTGAGCATGAGGTAGAACAAGCATTAGAGCACTTTCTGGCTATGGGATACCAAAAACCTATGTTACTTGCCCCAGAAAACAATAATGGCCAGCGTTTAGTTGATTTTTTTAATCAGCAATGGCAACGCTATAGCGAGACTAAACCTCAAATTGGTTTTTATGAAAACAACCAAGACATGCCTAAAACCATTACTAACTTATTAGAAGTGGACAAATCTAAAGAGCGTATAAAAACAATCAAAGCATTATTTAAGCAAGAAGTTGAGAGTGAAACACGCTCACGCAGTGATATTGATGTCATTTATATTTTAGGTGATGCTACAGAAACCCGTTTAATTAAGCCTTATCTTGACGTTAACATTAGTACGTTTGCACAACGGATCCCGCTTTATGCCAGTTCTAAAAGTCATAGCAAACAGATAGATTCGACCGATAAAGGCGACCTAGATGGACTCTACTTTACAGAGTTACCTTGGATGCTTAACTCGCAAATAAAACAACATAATTTACGTGAGCAGTACAACACCCTTTGGCCTGAGCAAGCCGACATAAGTCAACGCTTATTCGCTATGGCATACGATGCAGTACTAGTTATTAATGATATTAGGCAACTGAGCTTAATGCCTGGTAATCAATTTAGTGGTTTGAGCGGTAAGTTATCAGTTAATAGTAATGGCCACATACAACGAGTGCTTGATTGGGCGCAATATACTAATCGCCAAATTAAGCCCGTTCAGCTTAAAACACAGCGCCCTGTGCCCTTGTTTATGCAGTCAGCCAGTGGTGTGCAAACTTTAAATTAGACTTTATTAAGTTAAGGGGGCGACATGTCGTGGTTTAAAGAGCTGTGGCAAAATAGTCGTGAAAAAGGTCAGTACTACGAGCTACAAGCGCAAAAATACCTAGTGTCGCAAGGGTTAAAGCCTATAGAGCGTAATTATTACTGCCCCTTTGGTGAGCTCGATATTATTATGAAAGAGGGAAACACCCTTGTATTTGTAGAAGTGAAGTTTCGCAAAAATAACGCACGAGGCGGTGCTAATTATGCGCTCAGTGCACAAAAGCAAGCGCGGCTTAAACGCAGTATTTATCATTACTTAGCGGCTAAAAACTTAACAAATCAGGCATTAAGAATTGACTATGTAGCCATAACTGGAGAATCATCTCCTACATATAATTGGCTTAAAAACGTATTTTAAAATACTAAAAATAAATTGGTAGGCTATGCAAGACACAATAAAAGAAATTTTTACAGAAAGTATTCAAGTTCAAATAGCTGCTGGAGAAGTCCTACCCAGTGCACTTGAATCGGCCGCATTTACAATTGCACAAAGCCTAATTAATGGTAATAAGTTAATTTGTTGCGGAACAGCTAACTGTCATATGCTTGCGCAACACATGGCGGGGATATTGGTTAATCACTATGAAACAGAGCGTCCTTGCTTACCTGCTATTGCTTTATCACAAGAAAATATAAATCTTGGGCAAAACAATCACAGTGATGATCACGACACATTTGCTCGCCAAATCCGTGCTTTTGCTCAGCAAGGTGACTTACTATTGGTATTAGCAATTAATGGCAATGAAAAACAAGTCATTTCAGCCGTTGAAGCTGCCCTCACACGCGATATGAAGGTCATTGTTATGGTGGGTGACGACGGGGGTGAATTAGTGGGTTTACTTGGCCCTAATGATGTTGAAATAAGAACACCGTCTAAACGCCCTAGCCGAATTATAGAGTCGCATTTAACTAACTTACACTGTTTAAGTGAACTCATAGATTTAACGCTTTTCCCTCAGGATGAAAATTATGTTTAAACGCTCTCTCATCGTATTAGGCACCGTTGTTTTATTACAAGGCTGCGCCGCAGCTGTTGTAGCCGGTACAGCCAGTGCAGTAACCGCTGCAAATGACCGTCGCACCATAGGCTCACAAATTGATGATAACAATATAGAAATTAAAGCCAGTATTGCTATTAGTGAAGTTGAACGCCTAGAAAAATCAGCTCGAGTTAACGCCATAAGTGTTAATGGTATTGTTCTACTTGTTGGTCAAGTTGCTAATCAGGAAATGAAAAACGAAGCGCAAATAACCGTAGAGTCAATTGCTGGCATTCGTAAAATTCATAACCAACTTCGTATTGGTTCAAATATTGGTATAACCACGCAAACACACGACTCATGGCTTACCTCCAAGGTAAAAGCGCAGTTACTAGCAACTAAAGATATTAGCAGCAATAACATTAAAGTGGTTACAGAAAACGCTGAGGTGTATTTAATGGGCTTGGTGTCTCAAGATGAAGCTAATCGCGCAGTTAATATTGCACGTAATGTGTCGGGCGTTGAGCGCGTTGTAAAGGTATATGAATATATTAATTAAAAGTCACTAAATTACAGCAATAAAAAAACCGCTTTTAAGCGGTTTTTTATAATCTACATATTATTTTATAACACGTAAATGCGAGCCTTTTTTCTTTTCAGGTTTTTCTGGTGGTGTTTCATCTATATACTCTGATGAATCAACACTTTCTAGACCTTCATCAAACTCGTCTTCGTCCTCTACAAACTCGTCTGCAGTAAAGACTGTACCTTCGCCGTTTTCACGAGCGTAAATTGCAAGCACAGCACCTAAAGGTACATAAACTTGCATTGGCTGACCGCCAAAACGCGCGTTAAAACTAAGTTGAGTTAAGTCTAACGAAAACTGTGTAACTGCAGATGGGCTAATGTTCAGCACAATTTGTCCATCTTGCACAAACTGTGTAGGCACTTGCACATTTGCAAAACCAGCGTCCACCACAATATGCGGCGTACAATCGTTATCGACTATCCAATCAAAAAAAGCACGTAATAAATAAGGACGATTAGGCGTCATTATAAACGGATCTCACGCTCAGCTTCAGTTAACGAAGCTTGGAATGATTCACGTTCAAATAAACGGATCATGTACTCTTTCATCTCTTTAGAACCAGCACCATTAAGCTCAATACCAAACTCAGGTAAACGCCATAGTAGTGGGGCTAAGTAACAATCTACTAAGCTAAACTCTTCACTCATAAAGTAAGGTGCTTCGCTAAAAATAGGAGCTACCGCAAGTAATGCCTCAGTTAACTCTTTACGAGCTTGTGCTGCATCTGATGTGTTATTGCTGATTTTAGCAGCAAGGCTGTACCAATCAGTGTCAATACGGTGCATCATTAAACGGCTACGGCCACGCATGACCGGATATACAGGCATTAGTGGAGGGTGAGGAAAACGTTCATCAAGGTATTCCATGATGATATTTGCCTGATATAAACCAAGCTCACGGTCAATCAGTGTTGGCACTGTACCGTAAGGGTTAATTTCGTGAAGTGCTTCTGGCAGATTGTCCTTTTCAGCCAAATGAATATCTACACTTACACCTTTTTCTGCAAGTACTATGCGTACTTGGTGGCTATACATACAGTTAGCCCCAGAGAAAAGGGTCATTACAGGGCGCTTATTGGCAGCTACGGCCATGCCTACCTCCATTAAATAACTAAAACAGCAATAGGGGCTTAAGCCCCTATTGCAAAATTACCTTTAAATATGTTCAAAATTAATGAACATCTCTCCAGTATTCTTTCTTAAGCATAAATGCCAAGATAAATAGGATAATTAAAAATCCGATTACCTTAATACCTAGCGCTTCCGATTCAAGTCGAGTCGGCTCACCGACGTACTCTAGGAAGTTCGTTAAATCACGAACTGCTTGGTCATACTCATCTACGCTCATTTCACCTGAACCATCTGTTTCAGTACCTGTGATATGTACAGTTTTTACACCGTCAACAGTTACTTCTTCAGTAATAGGAGTAGGAACACCCTGAAGTTCTTGTAGAACATGTGGCATACCTACTGATGGGAATAACGTATTATTTACACCAAACGGGCGAGACTCATCTTTATAAAATGATTTCAAGTACGTGTAAATCCAATCACTTCCGCGTACACGTGCAACATTGGTTAAATCCGGCGGAGCCGCACCAAACCATTTCGCTGCATCATCTTTAGCCATTGAATTCTTGATATGGCTACCAACTTTTGAACCATCAAAAATAAGTTGCTCTTGGCCAACTTCCGTTGGAATACCAATATCACGGAAAGTACGTTCATAACGTTGGTACTGCATTTGATGACAACCAAGACAGTAGTTCATGAACAACTTAGCACCGCGCTGCAAAGATGGCTGATCAGATATATCGTTACCCGCTTCCATTAAAGGAACCGACGGACCTGCCGCCATTGCAGGTAACATATTTACTGATAAAGCGAATAAACCAATAATTAGTTTTTTCATCATTTCGTTAACCTCTCAGGCAATGGCTTAGTTTTTTCATTCTTACTGTAAACAAATAACAGCACGAAGAACATAAAGTAAGTCACAGTACAAACTTGCGAAACAATCGTTTTAAAGTCAGTTTGCGGTGTAGCACCAACCCAACCTAAAAGAACAAAAGTAACAACAAAGCCTGCAATGTTCCATTTGTGGAAACCACAACGGTAACGAACAGAGCGAACTGAACCACGGTCAATCCAAGGTAATAACGCAAGTACTACAATTGACGCCCCCATTGCTGCAACACCCATTAGTTTATCTGGGATTGCACGCAAGATTGCGTAAAATGGCGTAAAGTACCAAACAGGGAATATATGTTCCGGTGTTTTAAGTGGGTTTGCCGCTTCAAAGTTTGGCGCTTCTAAGAAGAAACCACCCATAGCAGGCATAAAGAACACAACCCAACAAAACAGGATTAAGAAACCAACCACGCCCACAATATCTTTTACTGTGTAATAAGGGTGGAACGGAATCGCATCAATAATGTCTTTTTTATCAGTGTAATATTCATGGAACTTAAATTTAGGCTTATCTTCTTCAGGAACCGTGCCTTTTTTACGTTTGTTATCAATACCGTCTGGGTTATTAGAACCCACCTCATGTAGTGCAACAATGTGTAAAAATACTAGAATAACAATAACTAATGGTAGTGCAATAACATGTAATGCAAAGAAGCGGTTAAGCGTTGCACCTGAAATTACGTAGTCACCACGGATCCAAAGTGTAAGGTCATCACCAATAACAGGGATTGCACCAAACAATGAAATAATTACCTGCGCACCCCAAAATGACATTTGACCCCATGGTAGTAAATACCCCATGAATGCCTCAGCCATCAGTGCTAAGAAAATAAACATACCAAACAACCACAGTAGCTCACGTGGCTTTTGATAAGAACCGTAGATCATGCCACGGAACATATGCAGATAAACAACAATGAAAAACGCAGACGCACCGGTTGAATGCAGATAGCGCAGTAACCAACCATAATCTACATCACGCATGATATATTCTATTGATGCAAATGCACCTTCAGCAGACGGTACGTAGTTCATTGTTAGCCAAATGCCGGTCAGTATTTGGTTCACTAGTACTAACATTGCCAATGAGCCAAAGAAGTACCAAAAGTTAAAGTTTTTAGGTGCTGGATACTGTGCAATATGCATGTTCCAAACACGTGTCATTGGGATTCTGTCGTCAATCCAACCAATAATCTTACCAAACATTAGGCCACCCCTTGTTCTTCGCCCACTAAAATAGTGGTTTCATCAAGAAAAGTATATGGTGGAATTTCTAAGTTTAATGGTGCTGGAACCGATTGAAAAACACGGCCAGCCATATCAAATTTAGAACCGTGACATGGACAATAAAAACCATCATCAGTCCCTTCCACTTTTTCACCAAAGCCACCTTGTAAAAAGCTAGGTGAACATCCTAAATGCGTACAAATACCTACAGCGACAAAAATCTCTGGACGTAATGAACGGTAATCATTTGTTGATGATTCTAATTGTTGTGGCTCTTGCGATTGCGGATCACGAAGTTGACCTTCATGTTCTTTCATTTGCTCAAGCATTTTTGGGGTTCGTGATACAACCCATACAGGTTTACCACGCCACTCGACACGTATTAATTGTCCAGGTTCCAGTTTGCTGATATCTACTTCTACAGGCGCACCCGCAGATTTAGCTCGCTCACTTGGATTCCAAGACGCAATAAAAGGAACAGCAGCCCCAGCCGCACCAACACCACCAACAACAGAGGTAGCTATGGTTAAAAAGCGACGTCGGCCATTGTCTACAGGCGCATTGCTCATCCACTTATCTCCACTTACGATTCTCAACACTTGCTATATTGAGAACATCAGTTACAGCAGGTTAATTATTCGAAATTTTTAAAATAGAAATGATCATAATTAAAACCCTTGTTTAAAACAAGGTTATTAGCAACTCAGGTCTTGAAAAATATTAATTTCACCAATGGTTTTATTAAGCTAGTTCGAGCACGAGCTGAAAAGTAATAATATCACTTCTGTAAAAACGATGTAGTGACCAAGATCAACTCCACTAAGCGGAAGTTTTAAGACTACACATAGTGTTATAAAACTTGATCGTTTTACTTCCACGCCAATTGTAGCAAAAAATTCCATCAATTAACTGATGGATTTAAACTAATTACGATAATTATTTAACTTTTTTGCAGCGATCTGGCTATTTACTTCCTTTCGTACAATTAATACGCCGTTATTGCACAGTGTGATCATCATAAACGGTAATTTGCAATGTACAGGTTAGGCTAACAATTTATCAAAATGGAAAGGAATCTGAAGAAATTTTACGCCAATAACAAAAAACCCAGCATAAGCTGGGTTTTTGAATTCTTGATAACGTATAGATTAACGTTTTGAGAACTGTGGACGCTTACGCGCTTTCTTAAGACCCACTTTCTTACGTTCAACTTTACGTGCATCACGAGTAACGAAACCTGCTTTACGAAGTTGTGGACGTAGTGACTCGTCAAACTCCATAAGTGCACGAGTGATACCGTGACGGATAGCACCAGCTTGACCAGTTGTACCACCACCAGAAACGGTGATGAAAAGGTCAAACTTTTCAGTCATATCAACAAGCTCAAGAGCTTGATGAACAACCATGCGTGCTGTTTCGCGACCAAAGTACTCTTCTAAAGAGCGCTTGTTGATTACGATGTTACCAGTGCCTGGGCGTAAGAATACGCGAGCACTTGAACTTTTACGACGACCTGTACCGTAGTATTGATTTGCCATGATAGTGCTCCTTAAATGTCTAGAACCTGAGGCTGTTGTGCAGCATGGTTATGCTCAGTACCTGCGTAAACTTTAAGTTTACGGTACATTGCGCGGCCTAAAGGACCACGTGGCAACATGCCTTTAACTGCTTTCTCGATGATCATTTCAGGCTTTGCAGCTTGAAGTTTATCAAAAGTAGTAGACTTAAGGCCACCTGGAAAACCAGAGTGAGCGTAGTACACTTTATCTTTGAATTTGTTACCAGTTACAGTAACTTTCTCAGCGTTGATAACGATGATGTAATCACCAGTATCTACGTGTGGAGTGTATTCAGCTTTATGCTTACCGCGTAGGCGATGAGCGATTTCAGTAGCGATGCGACCTAAAGTTTTACCTTCAGCGTCAACTACGTACCAGTCACGTTTTACTGTTTCTGGTTTAGCAACAAACGTTTTCATTTATAAAAATCCAATGTTTTTCAATTAAAACCACAAGTAGTTAATATTAACTACTGCTCTAAGTTTGCTATAACCCCTTCGAGTTTTAGACTTTTGCGCCGCTCATTAGTGGCTAAACTATATGAAGGCATAGAACGCAACGTGGCAGACGCGGGAGTATACCAGCACTTAAATCACATTGCTACCGATCGGTTGTTTTTCCCACAAGAAAATTATCGCTATTTAAAAATAAGTGTTAAGAAAGCAAAACGACCGGCATTCTAATGTTTATTAAGCTAAATGTTCTCTCGCTAAATACTCTAACGACTGCATTTCTTGTAAACGGCTTATGCAGCGTTTAAATTCAAAATTTAAGTTGCCTTGCGTGTAAAGTTCGGTAATTGGTTTTTCGGCTGAAATAATTAACGTCACGTGGCGTTCGTAAAATTCATCGACTAAAGCAATAAAACGCCTTGCTGCATCATCATTGTTCTGACCAAGCTGTTTTACATTAGAAATAATGACCGTGTTATATAAACGACTAATTTCCATGTAATCGACTTGGCTTCGAGCGGTCTCACACAATTCACTAAATTCAAATAGCACAACATTTTGGGCTACTTTGCGTGTTTTTATTAAGCGCCCTTCTATTTCTATAGGTTGATCGAGTTGACCCGGTTCAGCTGACAACTTATCAAAATATTCTAACAGGTTTTTATCCGCTTGTTCATCAAGCGGACTGTGAAAAATTTCAGCTTGTTCTAACGTTCTCAATCGATAATCAATACCCGAGTCAACATTCACTATTTCAGTATTGAGTTTTACCAGCTCAATGGCAGGCATAAAACGAGCACGTTGAAGGCCGTTTCGATATAAATCGTCAGGCACTATATTAGAGGTAGCGACTAAAACAATTCCGCGAGCAAACAATGCTTCCATTAAACCACCAAGCAACATGGCATCCGTTATATCTTGAACAAAAAACTCATCAAAACAAATGATGTCTGTTTCTGATTTAAATATGTCTGCAACTTTTTCCAGAGGGTTGGCCGTGTTATTTAGTTTTTTTAATTCGTCATGCACACGGTGCATAAAACGATGAAAATGCACGCGCATTTTTCGTTCACCTGGCAATGCTTCGTAGAAAGTATCAACTAAGTACGTTTTCCCACGTCCAACTCCACCCCAAAAATAAAGCCCTTTTATAGGTTCGGGTTCATTTTTACTAAATAAACTAGCGAAAAAACCTGTTGATTTTGGTTTTGCTTGTGTGAGGTCATCGTATAAACGTTGCAAGTGGCGCACAGCATTTTCTTGTGCTGCGTCGTGTACAAAGTCATCTCGTTTTAAATCTTGTTGATATGTTTGCCAAGGAGTCATATGTATTTTCTGTCAAAACGCAGTTTAATTTGTAAAGCATATTAACACGCATCATAACTCGGGGTATATTACACTTAATATGATTTATAAATGAATCAGCATTCTTTCGTTATTTTCCCAAAGGGGTAGTTTTATGGGCACAGTGATATGGGTAGGTTTAATTGTTATTGTAGCGGTAATAGCATTTTTTATTGGTGCATTTGTTACTAAAAAACAGTTCAAACAAGATGAATTAAAAGAGCAAGCGGAACAAGCGCAAAATACACTTGAGCAATATCGCCAAGACGTAGCTGACCATTTAGCCAGTACCAGCAAGCTTGTAAATAAAATGAAAGATAACTACAACCAGCTTCTTAGCCACGTTGAAGAAACAAATCAATTACTTTTAGAAGATAGAAATAAAGAACCTGCTGCTCCATACTTCTCAAAAGAAACAACAGAGCAATTACAAGCATCTTTAAAAGAACGCCGTTCTGATCGCTCTTCAGCAGAGGCGCAACCTGCAGACTTTGTGTCGGGTGAGTCTGGTTTATTTGCTGGTGAAAATAAAGTACAGGAACGTTCTAAAGCATCTTGATGAACTTTTTTTTGACCCCATAGTCTTTAGATATAACAGCTTTGTTGTTTTATCTTACTAACAAACTAAAAAAGGCTGCTTATGCAGCCTTTTTTAATTTTTGTTTTTCCTAAGTGGAGTAAACCCTGACTATGAAAATGAAATTATCACTTATCAGTGCTGCTATTTTATCTACAAGCTTATTAATGAGCCCGGTAGCGTCTTATGCAAAGTTACCAATAGCAGTTAACGGGCAACAACTACCTACTCTTGCACCTATGCTTGAGAAAATCTCCCCGGGTGTTGTGAGTATTCAGGTATCAGGCTCTAAAGAAGTTCGCCGCCGCGCAGACCCGCTTGAGTTCTTTTTTGGCCAGCAACAACCTCGCAGCCAAAAGCGCCAATTTAGTGGTTTGGGTTCAGGTGTGATTATCGATGCGGATGAAGGTTATGTGGTTACTAATAATCACGTGATCCAAGATGCAGAAAAAATGATCGTTACACTCGAAGATGGCCGTGAATTTGAAGCCACTAAAATTGGTACAGATAAAGAGTCTGACATTGCACTACTGCAAATAGAGGCTGATGACCTGACAGAAATCAAACTCGCTAACTCAGACCAATTACGAGTCGGTGACTTTGCGGTTGCTATCGGCAACCCGTTTGGCTTAAGCCACACTGTAACCTCAGGTATTGTCAGTGCGCTTGGACGCAGTGGTTTGAACATTGAAGGTTACGAAGATTTTATTCAAACCGACGCCGCAATTAACCAAGGTAACTCAGGCGGTGCTTTAGTGAATTTAAATGGCGAGCTGATTGGCATTAACACCGCAATCTTAGGTGCATCGGGTGGTAATGTTGGAATTGGTTTTGCTATTCCATCTAATATGATGAAAAACTTGGTTGATCAAATTATTGAGCATGGTGAAGTTCGTCGTGGCTCTTTAGGCATATCCGGTCGCCCACTTGATGCCGGGTTAGCTAAAGCACAACAACTTGATGTAAAACAGGGTGCTTATGTAATGCAGGTAATGGATGATACCGCTGCAAGTAAAGCAGGCATAAAAGCCGGGGATGTAATTGTAAGCATTAACGGTAGCGATATAAGCGGCTTCCATGAACTACGCAGCAAAATTGCCACATTAGGGGAAGGACGAGAAATCAAGCTAAGTATTTACCGTGATGGTAAAATAAAAACGCTTAAAGTCACACTTGATGGCGCATCTGGTATTAAGGCGGTTGGTGAAGAATTACATCCTGCATTTCAAGGCGCTGAGTTAGAGAATGTTCAAAAGAATAATGCTAAGGGCATTGAGATTACCTCTGTCGACCCTCGCTCTCCTTCTGCGCGTGTAGGCCTAGAAGAAGGCGACATGATAGTACAAGTGAACCGCCAACGAGTTGAGACTATTCGCGATATGAATAAAATCATCGAAAACACCAAAGGCAATATTGTATTAGGCGTTAAGCGTGGACGCGAGTCTATATTTATTCTAATTCAGTAATTAATCGCGGTATATGTGTAATAAAAATAACAGTGGCACTTGCCGCTGTTATTTTTTTTGTGCCATCATAAAGGGATTGCTCCTTTAATAATAAGAAACTTGTGCTGAAATTCATTAAATTTGTTCTCCCCCCTCTATTTGCAGGCCTCAGTATTGCTTTTTTGGTGGTGTTTTTCAGCCCAAATATGAGAGCAGCATTGCTGCCTAATGTTCCTATACCCAGTGCAATGAGCGCTAACCATTTAAGCTTTTCTGATGCAGTTAAACGCGCAGCGCCGTCTGTCGTCACTATTTTTTCTGAAAGTATTTCCAAAGAGCCCCGCTATAAAAGAAAAAACACCGTTCAGGAGCTAGGCTCAGGCGTAATTATGTCGCAAGATGGTTACATTCTAACTAATTATCATGTTGTTAATAACGCTGATGTGATTATGGTGATTTTGACTGACGGCCGACGTTTTTTTGATGTTCAGCTTATTGGTTTTGATACAATTACTGATTTAGCACTGCTAAAAATAAATGCAGAACACCTTCCTGTTATCCCTGTAAACGATGACTACACGACAAGTGTGGGTGATGTTGTACTCGCTATTGGCAACCCACTTAATCTAGGGCAAACAATCACACAAGGGATTGTTAGTGCCACAGGTAAACAAAAAATTACCGATAGTCCGTTTAATAACCTACTCCAAATGGATGCCGCAATTAACGTAGGAAACTCCGGTGGCGCACTTGTTAATTCAAATGGTGATTTAGTAGGTATTACTTCGGCGCAATTTAAGACTCGCGAAAACTTAAATATTCAAGGTATATTTTTTGCTGTCCCATACACCCTAGCCAAGGAGGTCATGGCTAAGCTAATTCGCCATGGCCGTGTAGTCCGTGGTTACTTAGGATTTGAAGGCACTGCAGTAGACAGTACAGGCAAAGAAGTAAATGATAACTTAACCCCTGTAAGCGGTATGCGTATTACAAATTTAGATCCATTAGGGCCGGCGTGGCAAGCGGGAATTGAAGAACAAGATATTATAATAAAAATTGCTGGGCTTTCAGTGGCTAATCCGCAAAAGGTACTCGAAAAAATTGGCAATACTGAACCAGGTAAAAAAATAGAATTTGAATTGTATAGAGATGGGAAAATCGAAAAAATAATGGTTACTGTGGCTGAGCTTGAAACCAAACTCTAAATAAAGAAGGGTCGGTGTTTACACCGACCTGCACTTAAACGTATTAGTTTGTTTTACGTTTTATGTTCGCGCCGAGCGCGCTGAGTTTATCCTCAATACGCTGATACCCTCTATCAACATGATAAATACGGTCAACAACGGTTTCACCTTGGGCAACAATACCGGTAAGGATTAAGCTGGCTGATGCACGTAAATCAGTCGCCATAACTTGAGCACCCGACAAACTTTTAGTCTCACCACATATCGCTGTATTACCCTCTAAGCGGATGTTTGCGCCCATGCGCTGTAACTCAGGCACATGCATGAAACGGTTCTCAAAAATGGTTTCTGTAATCGTCGCACTGCCGTTAGCCACTACATTAAGTGCGGTAAACTGAGCTTGCATATCGGTTGGGAACCCTGGGTGTGGCGCAGTTTTAACATTCACCGCTTTAAGCTCACGACCACGCATATCTAGATAAATAGAATCGTCTTTTACTTCAAGTAAGGCATTTGTAGCGCGAAGTTTTTCAATAACAGGTTCTAGTGAATGGAAGTCTGTATTTTTACACAATACTTCACCACCAGCCATTGCGGCAGCAACTAAAAAAGTCCCTGTTTCAATACGATCCGGTAAAATTTTATGTTCACAACCCGCTAGGCGCTCTACACCTTCAATCTCAATACGACTTGTTCCAGCACCCGTAATCTTAGCGCCCATTGCAATTAAGCAGTTAGCTAAGTCGGTAATTTCAGGCTCGCGTGCTGCGTTTTCAAGTACTGTTTTACCATCGGCTAATGCTGCTGCCATCAACAAGTTCTCGGTTGCGCCTACACTGACCATCTCCATAAAGATTTCAGCGCCTTTTAAACGACCATCCACTTTTGCATTAATGTAGCCATTTTCAACGCTAATTTGCGCACCTAAACGTTCCATACCTTGAATATGAATATCAACAGGACGTGCACCAATAGCACAGCCGCCAGGCAATGAAACTTGCGCTTCACCAAAGCGAGCAACTAAAGGCCCTAATGCTAATACAGACGCGCGCATCTGTTTCACTAAATCGTATGGAGCCAAGGTTTTATCAACGGTTGCACCGTCAATTATAAGTGTATCACCCTGCCAATTTACATCTGCACCTAATGTTTTTAGTAAAGCTTCGGTAGTAACAATATCGCGTAAGCGCGGCACATTAGTAAATGTACTTTTACCATCGGCCAAAAGTGAGGCAAATAAAATAGGCAGTGCTGCGTTTTTAGCACCTGAGATAGTCACCTCACCAGCAAGTGAAGTGCCACCTTGAATAACAAATTGATCCATTAGGGGGCCCTATTTATTGCGGTAAGATAAATTTTTGTTCGCGTTTCCACTCAGTCGGTGTAAAAGCACGAATAGAAACTGCGTGAATAGTACCGTCTGAAATAGTATTCATTAATGGGCCATATACTAGCTGTTGCTTTTTAACTCGGCTTAAACCGTCGAAGCACTCACCCACGGCAACAACTTCATAATGGCTTCCATTGGCTTTTACATGAACTTCTGCTAATTGAAGTTCTTCGCGTAATAATGTTTCGACTTGGCTAGTTTCCATAACTCTCACTCAAATAGGGTTGTAACTTGACCCAATTGCATTAAATTTTGCAATTGCTCAGGTGGATTTTGCAATTCAAGGCGAATACCTTGTTGCTTTAATTCTGCAAAAGAGTGAATTAACCAAGCTAAGCCGGCTGTGTCAACCCTTGACACCCCACTTAGGTCAAAATAGATGGTTTTATGCTTAGTTTGTAGCTGCTTGTTCAGAAGTTGTTCATCGCCAATTGAATTTCGAGAGAGCTCGCCGCTCACTCGAAACTGTTGCTCGTCAATTTGGCTTATGGCCAATTTAGTCATTCGAGCTGTTACCTCTAAATTGAACTGGAAGCTGACTTTTTTGCTCTAAAAGATCACTTACCTTGTCGATACCTTGTTGACGTAAAATACCTTGCAGTTCACTTTGCTTGGCATCTAACAAGCTTATGCCTTCAGCAATCATGTCGTATGCACGCCACTGCCCACTGCGATCTTCACGAACTTTAAAATCAATGCGGATATCTGGCTTACCATCTTCAATTATTTTTGTTTTTACTACAACTACATCCTGACCTTTAAATGGTTGTGGTGTACCAAATTCAACTTGTTGATTAGTATATTGGGTAAATACACCAGCGTAGGTCGCAACTAAATACTCTCTAAACACGCCAATAAAGCGCTGAATATCTTTAATTGCTTGTGCCTTTTCAGCATCATCAGTAATTGCGCGTACTTTAGATACTTCACTTCCTAGTACACGAAGTGCTGCGTATTTATAATCAATATAGGGCATCAACTCTTCTTCAACGATAACGCGAAGGTACTCTTGATCTTTAACAATCAATTGTTGATCTTTTTTTATACGGTCAAATGTGTATTCCGATACTTTTCGTACCATTTTATTTGGATCGTCTAATTTTACTTCTGCAGCACTCACCGTTTGCACTAGGCTCAATGCGCTAAGTGTTATAATAGTTAAATACTTTTTCAACATAATAATTACTCACTACCTTGATTGAATAGAAACTGCCCAATTAATTCTTCTAATACAATGGCAGACTTAGTATCAATAATTGAATCTCCATTGCCTAGCGCTTTACTTTCTACGCCAAATAAATCATCAATTGCTGTATCTTGTTCATTGTTAGTTACTGTTTCACCTAAACAGCGCTGTTCCGCTGAACTAGAAGCAATAACAGGGTTTATACCTAAGTATTGCTCGCCTAAAATACCCGATGTAAGTATTGATATAGAGCTTGTATCTGAAAAACGACATAGGTATTGCGCATCAATGGTCATATCAACCACAGGTAAAAACTCCTTTGGATGAACATAAATCGACTCAACTCGACCAATTACCACACCACCCACTTTTATAGGGGCACGTGCTTTTAATGAGCCAATATTTTCAAATTTTGCATTAAGTGAATAGGTTTCGCCTGAGCCACTAATACCCGCATTCGCTACTTTAAGCGCTAACATAGCAAAAGCTAAAATGCCAAGCGCTACAAAAAAGCCAACTAAAATTTCTAATTTCCGTGAATTCATTATTTATACCCTAATTAGCTAGTAAACATTACCGCTGTCAAAATAAAGTCGAAACCTAAAACGGCCAATGACGAATGTACAACTGTTTCGGTGGTTGCTTTGCTGATCCCTTCCGATGTTGGAACACAGTCATAGCCTTTGTAAAGTGCAATCCAAGTTACAACTATTGCAAATACAAAACTTTTAATTATGCCGTTTAGCACATCAGCCTGAAACGACACTTGCGATTGCATAATTGACCAAAAACTACCAGTATCTACACCTAACCAATCAACCCCAACTAAATGAGCACCTATAATTGCAACGGCAGAAAATATAATTGCAAGTAAAGGCATGCTAATAAAGCCAGCCCAAAAGCGGGGTGCAATAATACGTTTAAGTGGATCAATTGCCATCATCTCTAACGATGAGAGTTGCTCGGTGGCTTTCATTAAGCCTATTTCTGCGGTAAGTGCACTACCAGCACGCCCCGCAAATAATAGTGCAGTAACTACGGGGCCTAACTCGCGTAATAAACTCAGCGCAACAAGCGGCCCTAAGCTATCTTCAGCGCCATACCCTACTAATACGGTGTAGCCTTGCAGTGCGAGTACCATACCGATAAACAAGCCAGAAACCATGATAATTAGTAGTGATTGCGAGCCCACCATATAAAGCTGGCGGACAAGCAGCGGTGTGCCTTTTTTAAAATTAGGAACATGCGCAAGTGCACTAAACAACATATAAGCTGAGCGGCCAAGGGCAGCAAAGCGCCCAAGCGTTTTATGCCCTAACTTTTGAAACAGATCCAACATTAGGCTTTTTCTCCAAGCAGCTCATCTGCATAGGCTTGCGCGGGAAAATGAAATGGAACAGGGCCATCCGACAAACCTTTTAAAAATTGCTGAACTAGCTCAGACTCATGATTGCGCATTTCATCTGGTGTACCTGAGCCTATTACGCCCTGATCGGCAATAATAATAACGTGATCGGCAATACTCATGACTTCAGTCACATCATGGGTCACAATTAAAGACGACAAACCCAATACTTGATTGAGCGATTTAATTAACTTTACAAGCACGCCCATTGAAATAGGATCTTGGCCAGCAAACGGTTCGTCATACATAATAAGCTCTGGATCGAGCGCTATTGCGCGCGCAAGAGCTGCACGCCTTGCCATACCGCCAGATAACGCTGAGGGCATTAAATCTTTAGCACCACGCAAACCCACAGCCTGCAGCTTCATTAGCACAACTAATCGAATAAGGTCTTCACTTAGTTTTGTGTGCTCGCGAATCGGAAAAGCAATATTGTCAAACACAGACATGTCAGTAAACAAAGCACCACTTTGAAATAGCATGCTCATTTTTGTACGCGCTTCGTATAATTCTGAGCGCGTCATGGAAGGAATACTGCCACCTTCAAATAAAATATCACCCGAGTCAGGTTTTAATTGACCACCAATTAAACGCAACATCGTAGTTTTACCAATGCCGCTTGGTCCCATAATCGCAGTGATTTTGCCTTTAGGCACACTAAAGCTCATATTTTTATATATGACCCTATCGCCTCTGGAAAAGCTAACATCCTTGACTTCTACTATTGATTGCGACAAGTCGCTCTCCATAAAAATGTTCACTAGTGCCCCTATTTTAAATCTTTTTGATCCAATATGGAAAAAACAATTCGTAAGATTTTGTAATGTACGTGCAAAACACACATTAAGACTCACTTATATTCACTTAACCAACACTTAAAATAGGACCTGTAACCCTGTCGAAATCAAATTTAAAGTAAACTGTTTAGTATGTAGGTAAGGCTGAGCTATTGAAGAGTGATTACTTCCTATAAATTGATACTTAAAGGCTGCCAGCTCCTACTAATTAATTTTTAGTAAAATGAATTAGTCTACGTAGTTGACCTTACTCTTTTATTTATACTTTCATCGTGGCATTTGTTACTATTCGCGCCATTCCTATTTTGAACAACTGGCTTAATACAATGGTTACCTCGTTTGTTATTTTGATTCTTGGTTTTGCAGCCCTAGTTTGGAGTGCTGACAGGTTTGTTTATGGTGCTGCGGCACTGGCTAAAAACTTTGGTGTACCAACCTTAATTGTTGGTTTAACCGTTGTAGCCATGGGCTCATCAGCACCTGAAATGATGGTGTCGGCCTCTGCCGCATTAGCAGAAAAAACCGACACCGCGGTAGGTAACGCAATTGGCTCAAATATCACAAATATTTTGCTGGTGTTAGGTATTACCGCTTTATTTAGGCCTCTTAGCGTTTCTTCAAGCACATTAAAACGTGAAATCCCGTTAGTGCTTATTATATCGCTGGCTACCTGGTATATATTTTCAGATAACTACTTTTCGTTCACCGAGGGCGTTGCGTTATTAATTGGTTTTGTTGTATTTATTGGCGGGCTAATTATTGTCTCGCTGCGTGCTAAAAATCAAACAGACCCATTTGTATCAGAAGCATGTGACGAAGTACCAAACGACGTACCAACTAACAAGGCCATACTTTGGTTGGTTATTGGTATGGTTTTACTCCCTATTAGCGCACATTTTTTAATTGATTCAGCGGTGGATATTGCTAAATACTTTGGCTTAAGCGATTTAGTGATTGGCTTAACAATTATTGCAATAGGAACTAGCCTGCCTGAGCTTGCTGCCTCGATTGCGGGCGTACTTAAAAATGAAGATGATTTAGCGCTGGGTAATATTGTTGGCTCTAATATTTTTAATATTCTTGCAGTATTGCCTTTTGCAGGCATTATTAACCCTTCAGTTATTGACCCGTCGGTTGCTAACCGCGACATACTAATAATGATTGGTGCCACTGTTGCGCTTATTATCATGTCATTGAACTTTAGGGGTGCTCAACGCATCAATAGAGTAGAAGGCGGCTTATTATTAATCGCGTTTTTGGGCTACCAAGGGTATATTTTTAGTCAAGTAGGGTAAGTAATGGCAACGCTAAATTTTATTGAACAAGGCTTACGTGTATTAGATATAGAGCGCCAAGCTTTGAGTGATATTACACAATATGTGGATGAAAATTTTCATCAAGCATGTCAATTAATATATGATTGCCAAGGCCGAACTATCGTTATAGGTATGGGAAAATCAGGTCATATTGGTAATAAAATAGCAGCAACATTAGCAAGTACTGGCAGTCCTGCTTTTTTTGTACATCCGGGTGAGGCCAGTCATGGCGATCTGGGGATGATCACTAAAAATGATGTGGTTATGCTCATTTCTAACTCTGGTGAAACAAGCGAAGTACTCAATATAATTCCTGTTTTAAAACGCCTTGGCGCCAAAATGATAGCCATGACAGGCAACGCCAGCTCAACGATGGCCACGCTTGCAAACGTACATATTTGCATAAAAGTACAAAAAGAAGCCTGTTCGTTAGGCTTAGCTCCAACCGCAAGCACAACAGCAACACTTGCAATGGGTGATGCCATGGCGGTTGCACTTTTAGAAGCCCGCGGTTTTACAGCTGATGACTTTGCACTATCTCACCCCGGCGGTAGTTTAGGTAAACGTTTGCTGCTGACCTTAAAAGATGTCATGCATAGCGGTAAAAACACACCTATTATTAATGTTACTCAAACTATAAAAGATGCGCTAATTGAAATGTCAGCCAAAGGGTTAGGTATGACGGCCATAGTTGATTCTCAGCAGCAACTTGTAGGGCTATTTACTGACGGTGATTTACGCCGTATTTTAGAACAACGAATTGATATACATACAACACAAATAGATGTTGTGATGACTAAGTCCTGCACCACTGCAACACAAGATATTTTGGCCGCTGAAGCGTTAAATATTATGGAACAAAAACGTATAAATGGCTTAATAATTGTTGATGAGCAAAATCACCCTATTGGTGCATTAAATATGCAAGACTTATTAAAAGCAGGAGTACTATAAATGCAATTTGAAGAGCTCTACCAACCTCTAAGCGAAGACGCAAAAGCCCGTGCTAAAAAAATAAAGCTGCTTATTTGTGATATCGATGGTGTGTTTTCTGATGGTCGTATTTATCTGGGTAACCAAGGTGAAGAGCTCAAAGCGTTTAATACAAAAGATGGCTTTGGCATTAAAGCGCTAATTAACAGCGGCTTTGACGTTGCGGTTATTACCGGACGACACTCAAAAATAGTACAACAGCGTATGACAAGCCTAACAGTACAACACATTTACCAAGGTCAAGAAAACAAACTCCTCGCTTATGAGGAGCTAAAAACAAAGCTTAACTTATGTGATGAGCAAATTGCCTACATTGGCGATGACGGCCCCGACATGCCGGTAATGGAGTTAGTAGGGTTTGCTGTTGCAGTAAACGACGCACATCCGCTGATAAAACGTTTAGCGCATTACACCACACAAATGCTTGGTGGATTTGGTGCAGTGAGAGAGCTTACCGACCTGCTAATGCTTGAAAACAACAAACCCTTGACCACCAAAGGTACGAGTTCATGAATGCAGCGCGCATCATATTAAGCGTTTTATTCATCAGCTGTATGGTTTGGCTTTGGTACCCTTATTTCACACAAGTAAGTTTACCGCAGCAAACCGAAGCAGACATTATTGCAAAGCCCGATTACACTGCCATAGAGCTAAAACAAACAGCGTATGACGAGAATGGGAAAATTAGCCATAAAGTAACGGCAGCGCGAATGGAGTTATATCAAGAATTAGGATTTACCTTTTTTGATAAACCCATTTTTACTCTTTATAACGATAAACAAACGTGGCGAATTAACGCTAACGAAGCAACACTATACGAAGGCAGACAATTAATACTAGAAGGTAACGTTGTTGCTAGTAATTTAACTGATAACGCAATGATAGATAAAATAAATGCTGATAATATTCAGGTAGATATAAAATTACTAACGATGCAATCAGAACAACCTGTCATTGTTACAGGACCCAATTTAAAGATCACCGGTAAAGGCCTCGAAGCCGATTTAAAAACCGAAGTGATAAAACTAATTAACCATACGCGAACTATTTATTATGACCAATAAACTATTAACACTCTTTATTATTCCAACATTTATACTTGCACTCGGTGCAAATGCTGCTGAACCAACGGCGCCACTTGCTGCAAATCAAATTTCGATTAGTGCAGATAAGCAAGAAGGTCAACTAAAAGAAAATGTAGGTATATTCGAAAAAAACGTTGAAATTATTCACGGCGACAGAAAAATTACTGCTGACCGCCTAGAAGTGCATAAACGCGATGAATTGGGTGATAACAAGCAACTGTTAATTGCCACAGGTACACCCGCTTATTTTGAAGAAAAACAAGCCGACGGCACAATAATGAGCGCCAGCGCTAATGAAGTTAGATACGATGTTTCTAAACGTTTTTTAACATTAATTGGAGATGCACAGGTCTCTCAAGCTGGGCAAAAAATGAATGCAAAAAGTATTACCTACGATATTGAGCAACAACTCATTAGCGCCGAAAAAGATGAAAGCTCAACTGACCGCGTGCACACCATTTTAGTACCTGTGGAGCCAAAAAAAAGCGATAAAGGTCAGCCATGAGTACATTAAAAGCAGAGCTATTAGCCAAAAGCTACAAAGGCCGAGAAGTCGTTAAAAATGTAGGCTTAGAAGTTAAAGCCGGTAGCATAGTGGGTTTACTTGGTCCAAACGGTGCGGGTAAAACCACCACGTTTTATATGATTGTAGGCTTAGTCCCTAGCGATAAAGGTAAAATATCTATCGACGAGAACGATATTACTCTTTTACCTATGCACAGTCGTGCTAGATTAGGCATTGGCTACTTGCCGCAAGAGTCGTCTATATTCAGAAAGTTAACCGTATATCAAAACTTAATGGCTATTTTAGAAACTCGAAAGGAGCTCACTAAGCAAGCCAGAGAAGATACACTTAATAATCTATTGGATGAATTTAGCATTCAACACATTCGCGACAGTAAAGGTATGGCACTATCGGGCGGAGAGCGTCGCCGAGTAGAGATTGCACGTGCTTTAGCTGCAGATCCAAAGTTTATTTTATTAGACGAACCGTTTGCCGGCGTTGACCCTATTTCAGTGTTGGATATTAAAAAAATTATTGAACACCTTAAAAAGCGTGGTATTGGTGTATTAATAACAGACCATAATGTAAGAGAAACCCTTGATGTTTGCGAAAAAGCCTACATAGTTTCTCATGGGGAACTGATTGCTTCTGGTACCCCTGAACACGTATTAAACGATAAAACTGTACGCGATGTATATTTAGGCGAGCAATTTAGGCTGTAACATTTACGCCTTATTTGTATGCATCTGCTAGTATTAATTATAACAACTTAAAAGGATTGTTAGAGATACATGAGGCAATCACTACAGCTGCGCATGGGCCAGCAACTTACAATGACACCTCAGTTGCAACAAGCTATTCGCTTGCTGCAATTAAGCACATTGGATCTTCAGCAAGAAATACAAGAAGCGCTCGACAGCAACCCATTACTTGAGGTTGAGGAGCAAGACTATGCCGATGACCTTGCAGGCAAAAATGAGCAAAAAGCAGATAATGATGAAGTGACAGTAAGTGCATCTGCAGATGAAGTCCCCAGTGAGTATGAACAAGACAGTGGTGAAGCCCTAGCAAAAGATACCGTCAGTGACGACATGGCAATGGACGTTAGCTGGGATGAGTACATGAGTGCCGCCCCAGCATCGTCTTCAGGCCCCATGCCTGAAGATGAGTCTATTTATCAAGGTGCATCGACTGAAACGCTTCACGAATACTTAATGTGGCAATTACAACTAACGCCATTTAGCCCTACGGATGAAGCGATTGCTATTGCAATAGTTGAAGCCGTGGACGACTCAGGCATATTAACCCTCAGCTGTGAAGAAATTTTAGAGAGCTTTAATCAAGATAACGACGATGACGTTGAGGTTGAACTTGATGAAATTGAAGCAGTTTTAAAGCGTATTCAATTATTTGACCCTGTTGGTATTGCAGCACGAAGCTTACAAGAATGTTTGTGTATTCAGTTAAATCAATTTGATAAAGGCACCCCTTTTATTGACGAAACAAAAATGATTTTAACCGAGCACATAGATTTGTTAGCTGCTCGCGACTACCGTACATTAATGAAAAAAACGAAGCTCAAAGAAGATGAGCTTAAAGAAGTAATGACACTTATTCATACGCTTAACCCAAAGCCTGCAGACACAATAGTGCGAGAAGAGTCTGAATATGTAATACCAGATGTGTCAGTTAAGAAAATTAAAGGCCGCTGGGTTGTTGAACTAAACCCAGACAGCATGCCAAAAATTCGTGTAAACAGCCAATATGCTGCAATGTCGCGTACAGTTAAGTCGAGCGGTGATAGCCAGTTTATTCGCTCACATTTACAAGAAGCTAAATGGTTTATTAAAAGTTTAGAAAGCAGAAACGACACGCTTTTAAAAGTAACTAACTGTATCGTAAAACAACAACAAGGCTTTTTTGAACACGGTCCAGAAGCCATGAAACCTATGGTTTTAAATGATGTAGCCGAAATGGTAGAAATGCACGAATCGACAATTTCGCGCGTAACGACTCAAAAGTACATGCACACACCGCGTGGAATATTTGAGCTTAAATACTTTTTCTCAAGCCATGTAAGCACCGAAAATGGTGGAGAATGTTCATCCACAGCGATACGAGCACTTATCAAAAAACTAATCGCAGCAGAAAACTCAGCAAAACCATTGAGTGATAGCAAAATTGCGGATATATTGGCTGAGCAAGGAATTAAAGTAGCAAGACGTACAATCGCAAAATACCGCGAATCTCTTGCTATTCCACCGTCAAATCAGCGAAAGAGTCTGATCTAAGACGCTAAACAAAGAGGGTAATGCTTATGCAACTAAATTTAACTGGTCGTCATGTAGAACTAACTGATTCATTAAGAGACTATATAAATACCAAATTTGCGAAGCTAGAAAGGCACTCTGATCATATTAATAATGTTCATGTCATTCTTGATATAGAAAAATTAAATCAAAAAGCAGAAGCAACTATTCATGTAAGTGGCGCTGAATTATTCGCATCCACTGAACATCAAGATATGTATGCAGCGATTGATTCATTGATTGATAAGCTTGACCGTCAAGTAATTAAACACAAAGAGAAGCTTGCTCGACACTAATATGATGAAACTAAGTTCACTTATATGCCAGGACTGCAGCAAAGCTGCGGTCCTTTTTAATAGTAAAAAAAGAATTTTAGAGTTTATTAGCGAGCTTGCTCACGATAAATTACCGTATTTGTCTCAACAAGATATTTTGGGCGCTTTATTAACTCGCGAAAAGCTAGGTAGCACAGGAATAGGAAGAGGCATAGCTATTCCACATGGTCGAATGAGCGGCGCACAAGAACCTTTAGCATTAGTATTAGTAAGTGAAACACCGATTAACTTTGATGCTATAGACAATCGACCAGTTGATATTTTTGTTGCACTCATCGTACCTGATGGCGATAACCAGCAACACTTAAAGACGCTAGCGACGATAGCTGATAAACTAAAAAATAAAGAATTTTGCAAGCAGCTACGCTGTGCTAAATCGGACGCCGAGCTGTATCAAATTATTGTTGACCAATCGTAGTAAATTTAAAGGGTGATTAATGGAGTTGATTATCATAAGTGGCCGTTCTGGTTCTGGTAAGTCGGTTGCTTTACGCGTTGTTGAAGATCTAGGTTATTATTGCGTAGATAACATCCCTGTAAATTTATTACCTTCTTTGGTAAGAAGCGTTTCTGATAACTACGATAAAATCGCTGTAAGCATCGACGTGCGAAACTTGCCAAAAGAACAAGATGAATTTAATCATATTATTGAATATTTACCGGGTTTTACAAAACCAACACTATTTTATTTAGACAGTGAAGATCAAACATTAATTAAACGTTTCTCAGAAACAAGACGCTTGCACCCTCTATCAATCGATTCGCTTCCGCTAGATTTAGCTATAAAAAAAGAAAAAGAACTGCTTGATGTGCTAACTACTCGTGCCGATTACATGATAGATACAAGCGACTTGAGTGTTCATCAACTCGCTGAATCGATTCGTGAAAAAATATTAGGTAAAAAAGACAAGCAGCTGATTGTCACATTTGAATCATTTGGTTTTAAACATGGCATTCCTAAAGAAGCAGACTACGTATTTGATGCACGTTTTTTACCTAACCCACATTGGGAGCCTGAACTAAAACCACTCAATGGCTTAGACCAGCCAGTAAAAGATTATTTAGCTAGCCACAGCATAGTTCAAAAGTTCACATGGCAAATACAAACTTTTGTGCAAACCTGGTTGCCCCATTTAGAACGCAATAACCGTAGCTACTTAACGATTGCTATTGGTTGTACTGGCGGACAACATCGCTCTGTATATTTAGCGCAAACAATTGGTGAAAGCTTTGCAGTTACACACCCTAATGTAAAAATACGCCACAGAGAACAAGAAAAATAATTTATATAAACTAATAACCTGTTCAGCTTTGATAGAGTAATGTATGCGCATAGAAGACACTTTTTTAATACAAAATAAATTAGGGCTACATGCCAGAGCCGCGACAGTATTGGCTCAACTTGCTGTTAAATTTGATGCTTCAATCACTTTATTTCAAGATGACAAAGAAGCTGCTGGTGATAGTGTATTAGCACTGATGCTACTTGAAAGTAGCCAAGGTAAAGAAGTTAAAGTGGTATGTGAAGGACCTGATGCAAAACAAGCTTTAAATGCAGTTGGAGAGCTTATTTCGCAACGATTTAACGAGCAAGAGTAACGTTAATTTTTAACAATTAAATAAAATAACTATAATCAAAAATAACTGGCTAATAGTTCGTACTCTCCCACCCACTAAGTAACAGTTACAATATAAATAAAGGACGCCAATGCCCGAAGCTTTTGAACAAGACTACCCACTACAACAACTAAAACAAGTGACTAAGTCACTTAATAGTGGCCAGTTTGTTCAAGTTAGACGCATGCTCGCAAAAACCGCCCCATGTGATACTGCTTTATTATTAGAGTCGTCTCCTCATAAAATTCGTCGATTACTTTGGCAACTTGTTGACCCTGATGTTCAAGGTGACGTACTAGAAGAGTTATCAGAAGACGTACGTTTAGGCATCATAGCCCAAATGGAACCTGAGCATATTGCTGCCGCTACTGAAGATATGGGGCACGATGACTTAGGCGAAGTGTTACGTAGCTTGCCTGACACCGTTTATAAAGACGTTGTTAGCGCTATGGATATTCAAGACAGAGAGCGCGCAACACAGGCGTTGTCTTATCAAGAGCGTTCTGCTGGCGCGCTCATGAACACCGATACGGTAACTATTCGTCCAGACGTTACCATTGATGTAGTACTACGCTACATTCGACTTCGTGGAGAGTTACCTGAAGGCACAGATGATCTGTATGTAGTTGATAAACATAACTGCTTTATTGGTGCTTTATCGCTGAGTACATTACTGACTAATTCACCTGAAAAAATTGTTCGCGACTTAATGGATGAAGAGTGTGAGTCAATTCCAATATCTATGGATGAAAGTGAAGTTGCACAATTATTCGAACGCCATAATTGGATCTCTGCCCCTGTTGTTGATGATAATGATCAACTGCTAGGTCGTGTCACAATCGATGATATTGTCGACGTTATACGAGAAGACGCCGAGCATAGCTTACTGAGCTTGGCAGGTCTTGATGATGAAGAAGATACCTTTGCTCCCGTCCTAAAAAGCTCTAAAAAACGCTCAGTATGGTTAGGAGTTAACTTATTGACGGCGCTTGCAGCCGCCTTTGTAGCTAGTTTTTTTGAAAGCACACTCGATATTTTACCTATATTAGCAGTGCTTAATGGCATTGTACCTTCTATGGGTGGTGTTGCTGGTAGCCAGTCGCTTACGCTTGTTATTCGTGGTATTGCTGTCGGTCATATTAATCAAACTAACCAACGTTTTTTAATGATGAAAGAACTGGCCATAGGTGCGCTTAATGGTATTTTATGGTCATTATTAATAGCGGGTGTCATTGCACTATGGCAATGGGACTTTATGCTCGGCGGCGTGCTTGCTTTTGCTATGTTTATGAATTTAGTGGTAGCTGGCGTGGCTGGGGCGAGTATCCCTATTTTACTTAAAAAAATGAATATAGACCCCGCACTTGCAGGTAGTGTAGTGCTGACAACAGTGACCGATATTGTGGGTATTTTTGCCTTTTTAGGCACCGCTACCTGGCTATTAATATAATTATAAAACTGTCACAAAAAAACGCGCAGTTAGTGTATAGCTGCGCGTTTTTAGTTATTCAGTAAAAACTACCTGGCTTTTTGTCTATTTCCACCCACTTTAGGTTTTGTATTGGCCTTTTTAAATTGGCTAAATCCCGTATGACGTGTAAGCGCTGGGCGACCACTTTTGCGGCCTTTATTAACGGCTTTACCCGCTTTTTCATCGCGGCCTTCTTCTGGCACTAAACAATTTGGCCCTTTACCAATTAAATTAGCCTTACCCATTTTACGAAGTGCTTCACGTATCATTGGCCAACCTGATGTATCGTGATAGCGCAAAATAGCTTTGTGTAATCTACGCTGGCGAGCTCCTTTTGGCACAGGCACTATCTCACTATTATTTTTAATATTACGTAAAGAGTTCATCTCTGTATGATAAATAGTGGTTGCATTGGCCATAGGTGATGGATAAAAATTTTGCACTTGATCTAACTTAAAGTCATTTGATTTAAGCCATAAAGCCATATTAACCATATCTTCGTCTTTGGTTCCCGGGTGGGCAGAAATAAAGTACGGAATTAAATACTGCTTTTTACCTGCTTCTTTTGAGTACTTATCAAATAACTCTTTAAATTGGTCGTAAGCGCCCATGCCAGGTTTCATCATTTTGGATAATGGGCCGTCTTCAGTGTGCTCTGGTGCTATTTTTAAGTAACCACCTACATGATGCGTCACCAATTCTTTTACGTACCGAGGATCGCGTACAGCAAGGTCATAGCGAACACCCGAAGCGATTAATACTTTTTTAATCCCTTTCACATCACGCGCTTTTTTGTATAAATCGATAGTAGGTGTGTGATCAGTATCCATGTGCTTACAAATGTCAGGGTATACACATGATAAGCGTCGGCAAGTGCTTTCTGCTTTTTTACTTGTACAACGTAGTTTGTACATATTGGCCGTTGGCCCACCTAAGTCGGAAATAACGCCTGTAAAACCAGGCACTTTATCTCGGATCTGTTCAATTTCTTCAATAATTGATTCTTGCGAGCGACTTTGAATAATACGACCTTCGTGCTCTGTAATCGAACAGAATGAACATCCACCAAAACAGCCACGCATAATATTAACCGACGT
Organism: Pseudoalteromonas sp. S408; assembly: GCF_005886645.1. Lineage (NCBI taxonomy): Bacteria > Pseudomonadati > Pseudomonadota > Gammaproteobacteria > Alteromonadales > Pseudoalteromonadaceae > Pseudoalteromonas > Pseudoalteromonas sp. S408. The sequence continues at coordinate 112,879 of NZ_PNDY01000022.1, forward strand.
TTTGATCATGTCGTAAGCGGGAATTTTAGCGTCGCCATAGCTTGGATGAGGAATTCGTTGGTAAGGTAACCCAAATACTGCATCCATTTCATGTGTTTCTAACGGGTAAGCCGGTGGGTTTACCCAAATAGAGCGATCTCCATGACGTTGAAACAACGCTCTTGCACAACCAGGGTTAGTTTCTTGGTGTAATATCCTTGAAGCATGGGCATATAAAGGTTTGTTAACACTTACTTGCTCGTAGGCTGGGAGCTTAACATACGTTTTTTCCCATGGCTTAGGACGCGCTGGTTGCACAGTAATGGGCTTTGCAGCTTCAGCCTTTAAATCAATACCGGCTTGTTTAAATTCAGATTTACTGCAGCCAACATCATCGGCTCCGTAAGGATTTGGAATGGGGTCTATTTTACCAATTTTATCAATTGCAGTTGAGTCACTGCCACGCCAGCCAGGTAGTGGCTCTTTGCGGATAACAGCGGTACCACGGATATCTTGAATTGTATCCATCGTTTCGCCACCGGCAATCCGGTGGGCAACTTCAACTAATGGGCGCTCAGCATTTCCGTAAATTAATATATCGGCTTTTGAATCAAACAAAATGCTACGGCGCACTTTTTCTTGCCAATAGTCATAATGAGCAATCCTACGAAGGCTTGCTTCAATACCACCAATAACGATAGGAATACCTTTATATGCTTCACGACATTTTTGAGAATAAATCATCACAGCACGGTCTGGTCGCTTGCCCCCTACGTTGTCAGGAGTATACGCATCGTCATGGCGCATACGCTTTTCAGCTGTGTAGCGGTTAATCATCGAATCCATGTTGCCGGCCGTTACACCAAAAAATAGGTTTGGTCTGCCAAGCTCCATAAATGCATCTTTTGTATCCCATTTAGGCTGAGCAATTATACCCACCCTAAACCCTTGCGCTTCAAGTACACGCCCAATTACGGCCATACCAAAACTTGGGTGATCAACATATGCATCGCCACTAATAATTATTATGTCGCAGCTATCCCAGCCAAGTGCATCCATTTCTTCGCGTGATGTGGGTAAAAATGGTGCGGTGCCATAACACTCAGCCCAATACTTTGGGTAAGAGAATAAGGCGCGCTTAGCTTTGAGTGTGCTCATAAATGTGACCGTCGAATAACAAAAGGCGCAAATTATACACCATAGCCTTGTTTATATATACAACATTACAGGGGATGAAATACCTATAACGTTAAGCCTATAATTATCTAGGTATTTTGTTTGCTAATGAACTCTAGTAACTTTTTTTCAGGCATAGGTTTTGCGTACATAAACCCTTGCACTTCATCACATCCTAAGTCTTTTAAAAACTTAGCCTGTTCCTGCGTTTCAACACCCTCTGCTATTGTTTTTAAACCTAACTTTGCACCTAACGATATTACTAGCCCTGCAACGGCACCGTTATCACCATTATCCAAATCTTTAATAAATGCCCTATCAATTTTTAATCTGTCTATAGGTAAGCTTTGAATGTAACTTAATGACGAAAACCCGGTACCAAAGTCATCAATAGCCACTTCAATACCAAGCGCCTTCAGCTCTCTTAAAGTATTAATAACCGTGTCTAATTCATCCATTACTACACTTTCAGTGACTTCAAGCTCAATGTTTTTTGGATTCACGCCGTATTTTAGTAAGGTATTTTTAACTGTTTGCGCATACCCTTTAACTTTAAATTGCGGAACCGACACGTTAACAGCAATACAAATTTCGGTTCCTTCATTTTCTAATCGCTTTTGCTGTTGGCAAGCTTGCTCCAGCACCCACTGCCCTATATCTACAATAAGCCCAGCATCTTCAGCTAATGGTATAAATACCGCAGGTGAAATATAGGTGCCATTTTCTAATGGCCAGCGTAAAAGGGCTTCACAACCAATTAAAGATAAATCATCAAACGCTAACTGCGGTTGGTACCACACTTCGAGCTTCCCTCTAGCAAAGTCATGGCGCAGCTGTCTAATTAATCCTAATCGCCACTCCATTTTTTCTTGCATATCAATACTGTAATAAACACCTTCTTTATGCTTTATTTTTTTAGCATGATTTAAAGCAATATAAGCCACTTTTAATGTTTCAATACCTGAGCCTTGAAAGTCTTGCTGTTGGCATAAGCCAATTCTAAAATCAATTGGCAACACATGTTCTGCAGCACTAAAGGATGGACTTAGTTTTTCGTTAAAATCGGCAATGTTAAATTCATTTTTTAATATTAAAAAACCAAATACATCCGCCCCTACTCGCGAGAGCAACTGCGCCGTTGGTGCAATTGTTCGTAGGCGCTCAACAATAGCAATAAGTAGCTTATTGCCTACATCTTGCCCTAAGCCGTCGTTTATATCTGAGAAGTTAATTACATCTAATAAAACAAATACATATTTATTTTCATGTACGTTTTGAAAATCATCTATGCGTTCAATAAAGTCCGTTCTATTTGAAATACCAGTGAGTAAGTCTTTGTAGGCTGCATCTCTTAATTTTACAAACAACCGAATATTATCAAGCGCAATACTGATATTAGTTAAAAATATTTCGGCAAACTGCAATTGAATATCTGTAGGCGCTCCACCACACTCAATATATAAAGCAGCTTTGCGGTGCTTACTTTTTAAAATAAAGGTGATGCTATTATCAGTATATTGATGGGTAAGCTGTTCAAAACTGGTTTCAACCTGAGGTAATGCAGTTTGGTTAACATTAACTAACTTTTCACCAAAATACTCTTCGTACTTTTCACATCCACCCAGGACCTGAATAAAATTTTCACCATCAAGCTTGGTGCAAATTAATCCGTTAGATTTACAACCTAAAATGACTCCCATAAATTCAATTGCTTTGTTGCACAATACTTTTATATCTGTTTGCCCCAAAATGTATTTAGATGCAGATAAAATAGTATTCATTGCTTGGGCTTGGTACTCAAGTAGGCAAATTTGTTCATAAGAACGAATAGCAGCAATAAGTGTTGTAACAAGTTTTGAACGTGTCAGCTCTGTTTTAGTTTTGTAATCATTTATGTCGTAATCACGAATAACTTTTTCTTCGGGGATGTTAGCGGCTTGGCCCGTACGTAAAATAATGCGAACGCGTTTGTTATTTAGGGAGTCTCTGACATGTTTAACCACCTGAAAGCCGGCATCGTCAGTTTCCATAATAACGTCTAAAAAAATAACGGATATATCATTAGGCTGGGTAAGTATATTTTTGGCCTCAGCGCCAGAGTATGCATGATGAAACCTAAGCCTAGCGCCGCCATATTCTAATCCAGATAATGCGAGTTTTGTAACCGTATGAATTTCTTCGTCGTCGTCTACAATTAAAATATCCCAATAACGAGATGGCTCAACAACTATTTCGTCGTCTTGCTGTTGGTCTAAAAATAGAAAATCATTTTGTTCAGACGACATATTTACCCTTTTCAGATACTGCTTAATGCTATAAATACTCTAACGTAATGTTTAAAAAGCTATAAATTTAGTTTTTGGCTTATGATCTAATTCATACTATAGTCGATTAACAAAAAGTTGTTACATATAAACTTAAAAAACTACCAAAGGTATGGTTATTAAATTATTAAAAACACTGTTCAAATACGTATTAGTTTTACTACTTATAACAGTCGTAGTCGGATTACTGCTTCCACAAAACTACCGTGTGAGTAAAAACGTAGAAATCAATGCCAATATCAGCACAATAAAAACACTTGTTGCTGACTTTAATCAATGGCACACATGGTCACCTTGGCAGCAAGTAGACCCTTCCATTGAATTTATTGTTAATGAACCAGGAGCTGGCGTAGGCGCACATCAATCGTGGGTAGGACAATGGGGGCATGGCGAAATGACCATTACATCTCTCAGTGAAGATAAAATGACATTTAATATACTATTAAATAATGAACATATTATTGAAGGTATACTCACCTTTTCACAGCAAGCAAATACCAATACCGTGACCTGTTATATTGAAGGACAATCAACGACTCTACTCATATCAGGCTATATGGCACTCGTGTATGAGTATATTTTGAATAACACTCTAGAGCTTGGGTTGAATAATTTAAAAACCGTAGCACAATTAAGCGATATACAAAGCGTAGCAAATAGCCATGACAGTAAAAACAGCACAAGCACGGATTAATTTAGCCAATATAATAGAATCGTTACTTGGCTATCCTGTCACTAAGGTGGCCAGCAGCGACACATCGCCAATAACAGAGCAAAGTTACAATACAAGAGGGCAAGTAAAACCGCTATATCATATTAATAGTGAACACCCTTTACTAACTCGCGCCAAACAAAGACACGATTTACTGGCTATAAAGCGACAACAAAACATAGAGGCTATTTTAACCACGGCAATGGAGTTTTGCCCGGACGTAGCAAGCAATAAACAGCCAGACGCAGACTGGGTGGAACACTTTATTGCTTTATGTGAGGACACCTCAAATAGCTCTATGCAAGCCTTGTGGGCAAAAATTTTAACCGGTGAAACATTAAACCCTGGTACATTTTCAATCAAAAGCTTACAAACTTTAAAGCATATGACTCAGCGCGAAGCCGATTCTTTGCAAAAGTGTGTATCGCTTTCTGGCTACAATGAAAAAGACGACAGCCACTTTATTTTACTTGGCTTTTATAAGAAACCGTCTTTATTTGATCTGCTTCGCAAGGGAAATAAAGTGTCATTAAATTTAGGAAAAACAGGAATAAGCTTTCCTGATATTTTAACTTTAATGGATTTGAATTTACTTTATAGAAAAGAAATAGAATCAGCTGTACTTAAAGCAGGGCAAGAACTCACACTCTCTTTTTTATCTCAAAAAGTGACACTCAAAGCAAAAAATAGTGATTTGGTTTTAAGTTATTACAAGTTCACCCAAACTGGCGATGAGCTATCTAAACTTATACGATTTCCTGTAAACAAAATATATAAGCAACTAGTAAACACGGCATTAGAAGGAGAGTTTGATTTAGCGTGGCACACTACAAAATAGAACGCCACGCTTTGTTTAATTAGAAGGTACTAATTAAAAGTGAACCTGAATACCTGCAAACGGACCCGATGCGTCAATATCTGTAGTAATATCATCAACATCATCTAGCTCTAATACCATTGAACGGTAACCTGCTTTAACAGCAATATCTACAGCTAAGTTATCAACAAGCTCCCATGCAACACCCACTTGGTAATCTTGCACTTTACTATCGTCAATTGCCAAAAGGCTACCTTCAAAAAACACACTTAAACCTGTAAATGGTAAGCCTGCTTCTGCACGCGCGTATGCAAGTGGTACAAAACCAGAAAATTCAACCGTTTCAGTGAAGTTTGCACCACCATCTTGCGTTGTTCCGTTAACAATAATGTCACCGTCAAACTGCTTCGCATTTAGACCTAAATCAATAGAAACCAGATCATTATCAAATATTTCATAATACAAGATATAATCAACATGTGTTAAATCGCTTACAGAATTAACGGTTGTACCCACTACATAGTCTGAACCATTAAAGCTAAATGTATCATTTAGTACTGTCGAGCCGTTTAATTCAAGTTCAGTATACTTAAGCTTTAGGTTAGGTACTAAAGGCACCGGATGCTCGAGTGCAGCATAGTAACTAATGTATGTTTCGTCTTCAAAGTTAAAATCCTGAGGTGCATTATCTTTATAAGAAAGCTGACCTTCATTATCTGATTGCCAACCATCAACACCCACATATAAACCTAACAGAGTGTCAGCTTGCGCTGCTGGAGCTAAACAAGCCATAGATAGGGCTGCTGCTAAACAATACTTTTTCATTTTTTATCCTTGCGCTAATAGTTCGCTAAGTTCAATTAAAGCCGCGTTGGCTCTAGAAATATAATTTGCCATAACAAGAGAATGATTAGCAACATAGCCAAAGCCATTGCCATTCAAAATTAGTGGGCTCCATACGGTTTCTTGAGTGGCCTCAAGTTCACGAATGATTTGCTGTAAGCTTACACGTGCGTTTTTCTTTTCAAGTACATCATTAAAGTCGTACTCAACGGCCTGTAAAAAGTGCAGTAACGCCCACGTTGCGCCACGAGACTCATAAAATACATCGTCAATATCAAGCCATGGCGTTCTTACTTGCTGCTGCAATGGCGCAAGCGTTGCTTGCTTATTTGAAGAGTTACCAGCTAGGTCAGTATTAACCTTATCTTGGCCAACACTTGCACTTAAACGCTGACTTAAGCTGCCTAACCGCTTTTCTGCCTCTTTTAACCAGCTGCGTAAGTTATCGGCCCGTGCATAAAACTGGCTGTCGCGTTCATGCTGATGAGCCATTTGCGTACGATAAACAATTAAGTAATCAATCCCTTTTTGGTACTCACCTTCTGCACTTGGCCACGCCCAAGCTTCAGAGCTTATATTAAATTGCGGTTGTGCTTTTTTGAGCGCTTCATGTTCAGTTGATTGAGATTGAGAACGGCTAAAATCTTTTCTCATAGAAAGTGATAAATCACGGACCATTTCAAGTGCGCCATACTCCCAAGCAGGCATATCATCCATAATAATACTAGGTGGAATAACATCATTTGATAAATACCCACCTGGCTTATCAAGTAACGTATTTGCAACGGTAATAAGTGTAGATGTAGTGATATAGCCCGTCACCATCGTTTCATTTCGAAGTTGCGCTTGCTCTTTTGCATTTTCAACCACATCAAAACGTGAAGGCTCAGTACTCCAGTAAACGGCAATGGCGTAAAATATAATAAGCAGTAAAACTAAAATGCCTGCTATTTTTCCTTTGTGTTGCGACATGTAAACTCCTAATGATGAGAATGTTGTGCTGATGACTTAGCTTTATTTATTTGCGACTCTAGCGTAACCACCTCTATATTTGTAAACAAGCGATTACCATCACTAAAATATAGCGTTAGTTTGCGTTCTTGCCCTGCTTTTAAAGGTTCTTGCGGCTCAAACACCATTAAATGATAACCACCGGGCTGAAAATCGACACTGCTATGTGCTTTTACACTCACCGATTCAACCTTTTGCATTTTCATCATGCCATCAACATGTGCGTGCTCATGTATTTCAACGCGCCCTAACCCGTCAATGCTGGCCTTTGTTAATGTTGCATTCGTATCACTATGATTTGAAATAGTTAAGTAGGCGGCACTGGCTTTACCGCCAGGTAAGAACTCTCTTACTTGCGCGTTACTTACTTCAAGTTGTGCAGTATCGGCTGAATGGTTATGGCCAGAGTGCGCAGCCAAAGATGACGAAAAAAAACTAAAAGCCAATGCAGACACAAAAGATAAACACAATTTTGCCATCATTTAATCCTTGTAAAAACGTAATAACACACGTTAAATTTAACATAGTTAACGGGGAATAGTGAGTTAAATTAAGGATTAAGAAACCACTTTTTTGTTATCAGCCACTAACCAGCATAATACGGCAATAAATAATAATGGCCATGCAATCATCACTGAGCCAAATAGCAAAGCCAAAACAGTACCAATAACAGCCACTGCGGCTGCACCTATTAAACCTAAAGTCACTAATGCAGCAATTGCGGCAACGGCTACGATGGCTATAAGTACACTCACTAATTCAACACCAACCCAGCTCATATCTGCAATCCACAATGGAAACTGCCACGTGTCAAAGTTTAAAAATGAGAATGAATTAGTAAAAAACACCAAATAAATGAGTATACAAACAGCGATAGCTTTCATTTTAAAACTCCTTGATATGCTTTTCTTCTAAACAGCAATGCGCAATAAAATAACCAAGCGCAACTACAAACGGAAAACTTAAAAACAGTAAAATAGTAACCAAACGTGTTGCCCATACCGGAAAATCTAATCGGTATGCTAAGCCACTACATACGCCAGATATTTTTTTGTTTAACGTGTCTTTAAACCAGCCACGCTGATGATTAAATCGACTCATAATTCCTCCTACGCGCTTTGTTTAGAACTAACATTTAAGCGTGCTTTTAAACTAGCCAGCTCTGTGTCAATTTTTTCGTTTTTAACAAGTGACTCAATTTGAGTGGCTGTCGAATTAGCTGTGTCAGTTAACTCATACGCCTCAACTTGCGCTTCAATACTCTCAACACGTTGCTCTATTTGCTCAAAACGAGAGAGCGCATGAGCTACTTTATCGCTATTTAACTGCGTATTTATATGCGAACGAGCAACAACTACATCGTGACGCTGCGCTAGTTGAGCTTGCTTTGTCTTTGCTTCTGCTATTTTTTGCTGTAGGCGCTCACAGTCAGATCTAATTTTTAATACAGACTCTTGTAAAGTCTCAAGTTGGGCTTGCTTTTTTTCAATGCTCTCGCTTACAGCTTGTTTAGATATAAGTGCTGACTTAGCAAGGTCATCACGCCCTTTTTCAATTGCTAATTCAGCTTTAGATTGCCATGCTAGAAGCTCTGCTTTTTTAGTATCAAGGTGGCGGTTTATTGCTTTTTCTTCACATAAAAGCGCGGCGGCTGTGCTTCTACACTCGTTTAATGCATCCTGCATATCATTAAGCATTAAGTTAACAAGTTTTTTAGGATCTTCTGCTTTATCAAGCAGTGCTACAATATTTGATTGAATAACATCATTTACGCGATTAACTATTCCCACGGTATTCTCCTGTTGATTTTTAATTGATTACAACAAGTAGACTCCAAGAGTTATGCCAAGTCATTTTAAATTAATAAAAGATAATTATTATCATATAGTTAAAACGAAAAAAGATAAGATTGAAATGACTATCCGCTGAACAGCATTAAGTATAATTGGCCAATAAATTATGTTTTTGACTAATTTTTAGGATCAAAAAAGCCACTATATAAGTGGCTTTAAATGTAACGTTTGAAAAACAATTATTCAGGTACAAAGCTAAGTGCTTTATCCATTACCGATAAATCAGCCTGCTTACCATGGCCGTTTTCTGAAAGATGACGTCTAAAGCCACGCGCACCAGGTTGCCCCTGAAAAATACCCAACATATGACGTGCAACATGCCAAAAATTAGCGCCTAATCGCATTTCTTCTTCAATGTAATCATACATAGAGCGAACCACATCATGGCGGGTTTGCGTATTAACTACATCACCATAAATTTTTTCATCAACCTCATTAAGCATAAACGGATTACTATAGGCTTCGCGCCCAACCATAACACCGTCAATATAGTGAAGATGCTCAAGGCTTTGTTCAATCGTTTTAACGCCGCCATTAATACTTAAATCGAGTTGCGGATAGTCTTTTTTAAGTTGATAAACTCGGGGGTAATCAAGAGGTGGAACTTCACGGTTTTCTTTAGGGCTTAAGCCATTTAACCATGCTTTACGCGCATGGATAATAAAATCATCACAGCCTACTTTATGGCTTGCTTCAATTAACGCACATAAAAACTCATACGAGTCTTGCTCGTCTATCCCAATACGCGTTTTAACAGTAACAGGAATTGCAACTTCACTTTTCATCGCCGCAACGCACTGTGCAACCAATTCAGGCTCGGCCATTAAACACGCACCAAAGCGACCATTTTGAACGCGATCTGATGGGCAGCCTACATTTAGATTAATTTCATCATAACCACGCTCACCGGCAAGCTTTGCGCATTTTGCCAATGCTTGAGGATCAGAGCCACCTAATTGCAATGCAACGGGTCCCTCGTGCTGATTAAAGTGTAAATAATCACCACGACCAAATAAAATAGCACCTGTGGTAATCATTTCTGTATACAACACGGTGTGCTTTGTCATTTTGCGATGAAAAGTACGGCAATGACGGTCAGTCCAATCAAGCATTGGCGCGACAGAAAAGCGTCTGTTTAAAGTTGGTTTATCCAAAATATGTTCATCCAAATGTAAAACCCAAGTGGGTATAAAAGCAAAGCAATTAAGGGAGGCGCATTTTACACAAAACCCCGACTAGCGGCAATATTAGCTATATACCTGCAAGCCAAAGTAATGCGCTATACCGTTTAAAATATTAGTAACTGCTACAGAGCTTAAAATAAGTCCCATTATTCTACTTATTATACTAGCACCGCTATCGCCAATTACTTTATGCACATGCGTTGCAAGTAAAAGTAATATGAGTACTAGGGCTAATACGGCAAGCATCATCGACGACGTCATAAGTTGCTCAATCCAGGTAAACTCTTCATTTCGCGTCATAAGCACGGCACCCAACATCGCACCAGGGCTTGCAATTGAAGGAATAGCTAAAGGAAAGATGGCTGTTTCAGTGCTGTCTCGTACGCTTTTTATTTCAGTTTCGGGTTTGCTCTCACCAAATATCATCGACAGTGCAAAAAGCAGCAGTACTATGCCGCCCGCTATCTGAAAAGCCGACAATGGAATTTCAATCGCATTTAATAAAAGCTCACCAGCGACAACAAAAAATAGCAGCACAATAGCCGATACCCCAACGGCCTTTAAGATGACCTTGCGCTTAAATTTATCATCCTCCCCTCGGGTCACAGCTATAAATACAGGTACAGTGCCTATTGGGTCTATTACCGCAAAAAAGAAGATAAAAATGGCTAATAATTCGTTCATTTCGAGTTTTCCTGACTAAAAATCGCCTAATAAAAACACTGCAACTACAACACAGTATGTTAGTATATCACGGTAGCGTAAGGATAAGAGAATGATGAATATAGAATCACTAGTTAGTAAAGCTAAGCAAGTATGTGACAACCGTGGCGCTCGTTTTACGCCTATCCGTGAAAAAGTATTTCGCTTATTAGCCAGTGCACAAGGTGGTGTAGGCGCCTATGACCTACTGGAACAATTAAAAGTAACCGAATCGGGTGCTAAACCAGCCACTATTTACCGCGCGTTGGATTTTTTAGCCGAACTGGGATTTATCCATAAAATTGAAAGCACTAACGCATTTATGTTGTGTCATCATTTTGATCATATTCATCCGGTACAATTACTTATTTGCGATAATTGCGGGTTTGTTAAAGAACTGCACTCTACCGTTATTTCTCATGAACTAAATAACTTAGCGGCTGAAAGTGGGTTTGTAGTAACAGGGCAAACAATAGAAGCACATGGTAAATGTGAATCTTGTAGAGCTTTATAAAAACAAAATAATTCTTAATGGCTATACTAGTAAATTGTAGCCATTTAATAGCACAAATTTAAGAGTATTCAGTATGAATGTAGAGTTTATCAACCCTTTCTTATCATCATTAATCAATGTGTTAAGCACAATGGCACAAACACAATTAAAACCTGGTAAACCACGCATTAAAACTGACGAGGTCGCGTGTGGGGATGTATCTGGTTTAATTGGCATGGTTGGCCCGCAGACTCGTGGCTCGTTTTCAATTACATTTGATGAAAGCTTGGCACTGACAATTATGGAACGCATGCTAGGCGAGCGCCCTAACTCTATCAACGAAGAAGTAACTGACATGGTGGGTGAAATCACCAACATGGTTACCGGTGGTGCTAAAAATTTATTAGGTGAAAAAGGATTTGATTTCGATATGGCAACACCTATTGTTGTATCGGGTGCAGGCCATACAATAACGCATAAGAGCCAAGGCAAAAAAATCATAATGCCATTTAGCAGCGACGCTGGCACTGCAAATATAGAAGTTAGTTTCGACAAGCTATGAGCTGGCAGCAAAAAACAATCACATTGAAACCTCGTCCTCGAGGTTTCCATTTAATTGATAACGACGTTTTAAATAATCTCTCCGAAATTGCCCACTATAAAGTAGGTTTATTGCATTTATTTATCCAACACACATCGGCAAGCCTGACTATAAATGAAAACGCCGATCCGACTGTGCGTATGGATATGGAAAGTCACTTCGATAAATTTGTACCTGAGCGACAACCTTATTATCGCCATGACTATGAAGGCGATGACGATATGCCTGCCCACATAAAAACAAGTACACTTGGTTGTGCGTTAAGTATTCCTATTTCAAATGGATACTTAGCATTAGGGACTTGGCAGGGTATTTATTTAGGCGAGCACCGCGATGCTGGCGGTGCAAGGCGCATTATAGCGACTATTCAAGGCGAGCTGTTTTAACTGAAGTTTCAACACTTCTCAGTCAAAAAGTATCAACCCCACTTGCTTCAACTATACGACCTCATAATAAAATATCGCTTTATTAATGCAAAGCTGGCTCTGCGCGAAAAGTGATAGCTTCAAATAACCAAAGCCTGAATGCTGAATATTACAAATAAGAAAAAATTAGATAATAAAGGTTTGAATTATAATTTATTATTTTTAATATAGATATTTTGAAGGTATAAAGTATTGGAGCGGTACACGAGGCTCGAACTCGTGACCTCGACCTTGGCAAGGTCGCGCTCTACCAACTGAGCTAGTACCGCATTTTTACTTCTTTAGTTATTTTACGTTGGGTCGCGTTCAACATTCTAGCAACGTATTTTATATTTTAACTAAATTTTTTGGTTAGAAATTGGAGCGGTACACGAGGCTCGAACTCGTGACCTCGACCTTGGCAAGGTCGCGCTCTACCAACTGAGCTAGTACCGCATTTCTAAACTTTAGCTCCAATTTCTTTGGTGAGAAATTGGAGCGGCACACGAGGCTCGAACTCGTGACCTCGACCTTGGCAAGGTCGCGCTCTACCAACTGAGCTAGTGCCGCATAATCGCTTGCTCAAGCACACTAACCCCGCGGGGGTTATCGTCTTGAGCGGGGCAGGATTCTACAATAATACGATGTGTTTGCAAGTGTTTTTTACAAATTAAAGAATTTTTCTCTGTATACCTTCAATTCCATAATTGAATCTTTAATATCGTCTAAGGCAAGGTGCGAACCTTTTTTATTTACTTGGGCTAATACTTCTGGCTTCCAACGCCTTGCAAGCTCTTTAATTGTACTCACATCGAGGTTACGGTAATGGAAAAAGTCTTCGAGTTCACGCATATATTTATTCATAAAGCGTCTGTCTTGCCCAATTGAGTTTCCACACATTGGGGATGCCCCCGCAGGCACCCATTGCTTTAAAAAGTCTAATGTTTGCGCTATCGCATACTCTTCATCAAACGTACTTGCTTTACAGCGCGCAGTTAAGCCTGATTTACCATGCTGGGTCGTGCACCACTCATCCATACCATTAAGTAGCTCATCACTTTGGTGAATGGCTATAGTTGGCCCTTCAGCCAATATATTAAGGTCTGCATCCGTGACAACAGTTGCAATTTCGAGTATTTTGTCAGTCGCAGGTTCAAGTCCGGTCATTTCCAGATCGAGCCAAATTAAGTTTGATTTATTAATAGTCATAATTACCTTAAACGGTGCTTTTCTTTAGATCCAACGCATTTCGATATATCATATTAGCATCAACCGTCGAGCTAAAGCTTTTTTTATACCAACTCGGTTAAGTATTATTGCAAATTGGTATTATGCTCAAAGCCGACATTTAAACAAGGTTATAGGCCAAAAGTGGCAAAACAGAAAAAATTAAGTAAAGGCCAATCACGTCAGATTAAGGCCAATCATCAAAAGCGCATTAATAGCGCAGGTTCAAAACCAGCTAAAAAAGGTGCTCAAGAATGGCAGGCCGATAATTTAGGTCAGGTTGAAAGCGCTATTGTGATCAGTCGCTTTGGTCAGCACGCTGATGTTGAAACGCAAAGTGGCGATGTGCTTCGCTGTAATATACGTCGTACAGTATCTAATTTAGTGTGTGGTGACGAAGTGTTATTTCGTCGCGCTAAAGTCAGTGAAGGCGATTTAGCGGGAGTTATTGAAGCAACACAAGAGCGTCGCTCACAACTAACACGCCCTGACTTTTACGATGGTGTAAAAGTCATTGCTGCAAATATTGACCAAATACTGATGGTTTCTGCTGTATTACCTGAGTTTACACCCAGCATAATTGACCGTTATTTGATTGCGTGTGAAGACATGGGTATTGAGCCTATTTTAGTCCTTAACAAAATCGACTTAATTGACGAAGCTGGCCTTAATGACATCCGAAAAGTGCTCGATATTTATCGCAAATTAAATTATCGCGTACTACTTGTTAGTAATATAACAGGCGAAGGAATTGATGAGCTCAAAGACATGCTTGTTGGCAAAAATAATATTTTTGTAGGCCAAAGTGGCGTAGGCAAATCAACCCTGGTAAACACTGTTCTGCCAGATGCAGAAATATTAACTAAAGAAGTATCTGAGAACAGTGGCTTGGGCCAACACACCACAACAGTATCACGCCTTCATCACTTACCCAGTGGTGGTAACTTAATTGACTCGCCGGGTATACGTGAATTTGGATTGTGGCATTTAGACGTTGAACGTGTGACTTGGTGCTTTAAAGAATTTAGAGAATTTATAGGCGGATGCCGTTTTAGAGACTGCAAACACTTAAACGATCCGGGCTGTATAATAAAAGAAGCCGTAGCTAATGGCGAAATATCTCAGCTTCGCTTTGATAGTTACCACCGAATTTTAGAATCAATGGCCGATGGCCGTGCCGGCGCTCGCGCGCCTCGCGTATAATTTAGGAAAAATACTGTGAGTTTAGATAAATTTAAAATAGCAATGCAATACGCAATGCCAAAACATTTTATTTCGCGCGTTGTTGGTAAATTAGCAGCCGCTAAAGCCGGAGCATTAACAACTACGCTTATCAAGCTGTTTATTAAACAATATAAAATAGACATGAGCGAAGCTAAATATTCTGATCCTGCTCATTACAAAACCTTTAATGAGTTTTTTACTCGTCCGCTTAAAGACGGCGTTCGCCCTATGGTTGAAGATTCAGATACGATTATTCATCCTGTAGACGGCGCAATAAGCCAGTTAGGCGACATAGTTGACGGACAGCTAATTCAAGCTAAGGGCCACGACTACAGCTTACAAGCGCTATTAGGCGGCTCTGAGGACGACACCACGCCATTTTTAGGCGGTAAATTTGCAACTATTTATTTAGCACCTAAAGACTACCACCGTATTCATATGCCTATTGATGGCACATTAAGCAAAATGATTTACGTACCGGGCGATTTATTTTCAGTAAACCCACTTACAGCGCAGAATGTTCCCAACTTATTTGCGCGTAACGAGCGTGTAGTCGCTATTTTTGAGACTGAAATTGGTTCACTTGCCATGGTACTTGTAGGCGCAACAATTGTTGCTAGCATTGAGACTATTTGGGCTGGCACCGTTACTCCACCAGCTGGCAGTGATGTATTTAGCTGGAACTACCCTACTAAAGGCGAAAACGCGATTACCCTTAAAAAAGGAGATGAAATGGGTCGCTTTAAATTAGGCTCAACGGTAGTACTTGCATGGGGCGCTAATAAAGCAGACATACTTGACGATCAACTTCCTGAAGTTGTAACTCGATTAGGTACTGCGTTTGCAAAAATTAAAGAAAATGAAGAGCTGTAAGTTTTTAGTTAAAGATTAGAAAACACCGCGTTTATGATAAACGCGGTCTTTTTTTATTGGTAGGAATAGAGCTTGCTCACACAAAATATAGACATAATGCTCCACCTCTAAAACGACCCACTTCTTAACCTTTTAGTTAATAAATAACTTAATATTTTGTACAAAGAGAAGTGAAAGAGGAATAAATGAGAAAAGATAAAACAAATACTTATTTTAAGCTTATCTTTTCCTCTAAAGCGCAGCGAGTTCACCTCGCGTCGGATATTTTGCATTAATAAATATACACAGCATAAATTTCAAATGCGCAAGCAAGACGCAGAGCTTGCTCACGTGAGAAGCGCAGCTTCTCATAGCTTCCCCCGCGAATTACCTCTTACTTTATCCACCGCACTCTTTACAGTTTAAATCTTTAACTACTTTAAAATGTTGCTGCTTTAAACTCAGCGCATCAAAAGTAATAAACACACTACCCTCAACATGCCCTAGCAGCATATTAAGCGTAAGTTGAGCCTGCATAGAACCAATGACACCCAATAACGGGCTTATTACTCCTGCATTACTGCAATTAATAACTGGTGCCTTATTCGTTTTTGGAAAAATACAGCCGTAGCAAGGACTTTGAGTTTGTGTAAAATCAAACCCCATTAACTGCCCACTTGTTGCAATAGCAGCACCAGCTATTAAACGCGTTTTATTCGCTAGGCAATAGCGGTTAACACTATAGCGCGTGGTAAAATTATCTGAGCAATCAAGTACTACATCGGCATTATTTAAAAGCTTAGCGGCATTGTTATCATCGAGCTTTTTACTGTGCGTCACTATGTGTATTTGATTATTAAGGCTTGTTAATACTTTGCCAGCGGCCGCCACCTTACTTTGCCCTAAGTGATTTAATTTATAAAGCACTTGGCGCTGCAAGTTTGAAAGCTCAACGGCATCATCATCTATTAATATAAGCGTACCAATACCTGCCGCCGCTAAATATAAAAGTACAGGACTGCCTAAGCCGCCTGCACCTACAACAGCTACCGTTGCAGCTTTTAGCGCTAACTGCCCTTCTAGCCCAACTTCTTTTAATAATAAGTGGCGGCTATAACGCAGGGCTTCTTTATCGCTGAGCTTATCCATTAGGCTGATTTATAGCGCTTTGTAGCGAGCTAATAGCTGCAATATAATCATCCGCTTCGCTAATAGCTCTTACCACCGCTACACTGCCTACGCCTGTATTCGCAACTTCATTTGCGCGGGCTAAATTTATTCCACCAATGGCAACTGTTGGGTAGCTTTGCATTAAAGGCACAAACTTTTTAAGTTTATCGAGCCCTTGTATTTGCCCTGTCATATCTTTGGTCGTGGTAGGGTAAATTGCACCAAATGCCATGTAACTTGGTCGGTAGTTATGCGCACGCAGCATTTCGTAAAAGCCATGGGTAGAAAGCCCAAGTCTTAAACCTGCGTCTTTAATAGCGGCTAAATTAGCAATGTTTAAATCTTCTTGCCCTAAATGCACACCGTAAGCACTGTGCTTTATTGCTAACTGCCAGTAATCATTAATAAATACGTGAGCGCGGTGCTTTTCACCCAGTTCAACTGCCTGTTTTATGAGCTCATCAAGCTCAGCGTCAGTTTTATTTTTTACACGTAGCTGAACTGTTTTAATGTCTTGTTGTAAACACTTCTCTAACCATTCATTACTGTCTACAACCGCATACAAACCTAATTGCTTACTTTCACAAGGTGCGAAATCAGCGGCCATATTAAATTCAAGCGGCACATCAAAATCAAGCTCATCACCCAGCCAGCTACCTGGCTCAATAACTTGTGGAAAGTCATCTAAATGTGTAGGAAAGCGAGTTTGCGCAACAGGTCCTATTCCTTCACCGTATCTCACCGACTGCTTTAAGCCTTGGTTTATATAAGCTTTAGCCAAAATAAAGGCATCTTTTAGTGGGTAGTCTTTTGCTAAACACGCGGCAATAACCGACGCCATGCTGCACCCCGTACCATGGTTGTGTGGGCTTTGAATTTTTTTATTACCAAGCCAATACTCTTCACCATTTTGCGTCAAATTATTCACACAATAATCAATACAGTAGCCGCTTGGGTAATCCCAATGCCCACCTTTAATAACAACCGCTTTTGCGCCCCAACTTAGCAGTTTATTTGCGGCGTCTTTGACAGCGCTTGGGCCAATTAAATATACGCCGGTTAATAATTGAGTTTCGTGCGTGTTAGGCGTTATTACGTCCACCAGCGGCATTAAGCATTCTTTAATGGCACTTACGGTGTCTTCTTCAGTTAATACATCACCACTTGATGCAATGGCAACCGGGTCGTAAACAATGACAGGTGGTACGGGCCATTTAGCTTTGTAATGTGCTACATGCTCACTTATTAATTGAATTTGCTGAACATTTGCTAACATGCCAATTTTAATAACTTTGGCTTTCATATCTTTTTCAAGTGCCAAAAGCTGTGATTCAATCACGTCAGTAGACACCGCATTAATAGCTTCTACACCTAAACTATTTTGCGCTGTGAGGGCGGTAATTGCGGTGCAACCATGCACACCAAAGCTTTGCATCGCCTTTATATCGGCTTGAATACCTGCACCACCACCTGAGTCTGATCCGGCAATTGTCCACACTAAATTGTTCATACTATTTATTTCCTACTGCTGATGCCAAAATGGCATGCCCATTGTGGGGGTTGATGGGGCTGCTAAATCTTTTTCAGGCATTGCTTTTGCGTTATAAGCAAAACGTCCCGCTTCCACCGCCGCCTTAAATGCACGGCTCATGGTAATGGGGCAACCCGCCCCAGCAATCGCTGAATTTAATAATACCGCATCATACCCTAATTCAAGCGCTTGGCAGGCATGCGACGGTAAACCTAACCCTGCATCCACAATAAGTGTCGTATTTGGTAAGCGCTCACGAATTGTTTTTAAATTATAACTATTTAAAAGCCCTTTACCGGTGCCAATAGGCGCCCCCCAAGGCATAAGCACTTCACACCCTAGCTCATTTAAACGCTGGCAAAGCACTAAATCATCGGTGCAATAAGGCAGGACTTTAAACCCGTCGTTAATTAATATTTCTGTGGCTTCAAGCAAAGCAAACGGATCGGGTTGTAAGTTATAGTCGTCACCTATAAGCTCAAGTTTAATCCAGTCAGTAGCAAATACTTCGCGGCACATTTGAGCAAGCGTAATAGCTTCTTTTAAACTGTGACATCCGGCCGTATTGGGCAGTATTTTTAAACCCGTATTTTTTATTAATTGCCAAAAGTCATCTCCCGCCGCCACGCTTTGCTGTCGCCTAAGTGATACCGTCACAATCCCCGCACCAGACGCCTCTATTGATTGGGTCATAATATCTGGCGATGGATACAAAGCGGTGCCAATTAGTAATCGGCTATCAATTGCTTCACCATAAATATTTAAAGTGTCTTTTACATGCATGCGCCTACCCACCTTGAATAGGCGATAACAACTCAATGCTATCCCCTTCATTTATAACAAAACCGTTATGCTGGCTTTTTGGTATAAATATGCCGTTAACAGCCACCGCATAAGGAGCAACTGCTCCATACTCTTTTAATATTTCAAGTAATGCATGAGAGGTTAAATCTAAAAGCTCACCATTTAATGTAATGTTCATCTAATACTCACCTATGTACAATAGTGCTTGCGCAACAAGAACAGGAGCCAACATATAGCCATGACGATATAAGCCATTAATACTGATTACATTTTCGGATTTTTTTACTTGTGGTCTGTTGTTACTAAACGCAGGGCGAAGCCCTGTTTGAATACCTAATAAGCGCCCTTCTGCGAATCCGCTATGCACCGTGTAAGCTGCCGACAATAACTCAAGTGTTGAGCGTACCGTGGCAGGGCCGCTGTCTTGCGATTCAATTTCGGTAGCGCCAATGACATATTCATTATTAGGTTTTGGTGCAATATAAATAGGATAACGTGGATGCATTAAGCGAACTGGGCGCGTTAAATTAACTTCTGGCGCATAAAGTCGTGCAACCTCACCTCTTACACCGCGAAGCAGTTGCCCTGCTTTTGCGCCAAGCCCCCTGCAATCAATAATAAAATCAAACGGGCGATTATTAATTTCACCATTTTTAATGGTTACCCGCTGATTAAACACAAACTTCACTTTTCGTTTGTTAAGCAGGGTAAAGCTTGCTTTATAAAACGCCTGGTTATCTATTTGCCCTTCACATGGCAAAAACACACCTTGGCTAAAACGATTTGCAAGCTCGGGCTCTAACTGCGCTATTTGCTGAGCATTTAACGCCTGAGCGCTGTGCCCAGCTACAGGTTTTATACGCTGGGTAAAGCTTTGTAGGTCGCCTTTATCTTGGTGATGCGCAACCACTAATGTGCCTTGCTGCTGAAAAAACACATCGTGATCAAGCTCTTCAATAATTTGAGGCCAGCGATTAATCGAATCCAACCCCATTTGTGCTAAATCGGCTTCACATAATACCGACTCAGCCAATGGCGCGAGCATGGCCGCTGCGACTTTACCTGCGCTATTGAGTGCATGTTCATCATCTGCCTCAAACACGCTAACATGGTGCAGCTTGCTCAGCTCAAGTGCAGCAAGCCTTCCCGCCAAGCCAAATCCAACGACCGCAATATTGTACTGCATAACAGCTCCTCTATTCGTTGGCTGCGAGTCACAAACCACATGTAATGGTGTACTTTGGTAGCCATCACATTGCATGCAACTCGATATCCGCAGCCTAAAGCCGATTTATATTGCTTTGTGGTAAATTTCAGAGCCTGTTTGTTTAAATTCCTCTGACTTAGCTTTCATTTGCGCTTCTACATCAATCATTTTAATTTCAATAGCCTCACCCGCGTTATTAGGATCAATACCGCGCTCTTCTAGATCGTTAGCGTAATCACGCACTTCTTGGCTAATTTTCATCGAACAAAATTTTGGGCCACACATAGAACAAAAGTGAGCGACTTTGCCCGACTCTTGTGGCAGTGTTTCGTCGTGGTATTCGCGGGCACGCTCAGGGTCTAAACCAATGTTAAATTGGTCGTGCCATCTAAATTCAAAGCGTGCCTTTGATAAGGCATTATCGCGCTCTTGCGCGCCTGGGTGGCCTTTAGCTAAATCGGCGGCATGCGCTGCAATTTTGTAAGTAATTAAACCTTCTTTAACATCTTCTTTATTAGGCAAGCCTAAATGCTCTTTAGGGGTTACGTAACACAACATGGCACAGCCGTACCACGCTATTTGTGCAGCACCTATACCCGATGTTATGTGATCGTACCCTGGTGCAATATCGGTTGTTAGTGGACCAAGAGTATAAAAAGGCGCTTCGTCGCAGTGTTTTAATTGCTCATCCATATTAGCTTTGATCATATGCATTGGCACATGCCCTGGACCCTCAATAAATACTTGTACGTCGTGCTTCCATGCAATTTTAGTCAGCTCACCTAAGGTGCGTAACTCACTAAATTGCGCTTCATCGTTGGCATCAGCAATAGAACCAGGGCGAAGGCCATCGCCTAATGAAAAACACACATCGTATTGTTTTAAAATTTCGCAAATGTCTTCAAAGTGAGTGTATAGGAAGTTCTCTTTATGGTGCGCTAAACACCACTTGGCCATAATAGAACCACCGCGCGATACAATACCAGTAACACGTTTTGCCGTCATAGGGACGTAGCGTAAAAGCACACCGGCATGAATAGTAAAGTAGTCGACACCCTGCTCTGCTTGTTCAATTAACGTATCGCGAAATATCTCCCACGTTAAGTCTTCAGCAACACCGTTTACTTTTTCAAGGGCCTGATAAATGGGCACTGTGCCAATGGGTACAGGCGAGTTGCGCACTACCCACTCACGCGTTTCATGAATGTAACGCCCAGTTGATAAATCCATTACGGTATCGGCGCCCCAACGAGTTGACCACACCATTTTTTCTACTTCTTCTTCAATAGATGAGGTGACCGATGAGTTACCAATATTAGCATTAACTTTAACTAAAAAGTTACGGCCAACGATCATCGGCTCTGTTTCTGGGTGGTTGATGTTGTTAGGTAAAATTGCGCGACCACGTGCTATTTCATCACGTACAAATTCAGGGGTTATAAAGTCGGGAATGCTCGCACCAAACGATTCGCCTTTGTGCTGCGCAGCTAATAATTCTTCACGAATTTTTGCACGGCCCATATTTTCGCGTACAGCTACGTACTCCATTTCTGGTGTTACAATCCCCTGGCGAGCGTAATGCATTTGGGTTACATTTTTGCCCGCTTTACCACGGCGAATTTTTGGTAAGTGTTCAAATCGAATATGATCCAATCCGTCATCAGCCATGCGCTGCTGGGCAAACTGTGAGGTGACTGAGTCGAGTACTTCTGTATCGTTGCGCCCTTCAATCCATTGCTCACGAAATTTTGGTAATCCTTTACGTACATCTAATTCAAAATTTGGATCGGTGTAAGGACCCGATGTATCGTAAACACGAAGCGGCTCATTAGGTTCATACACCGGATTTTCGTCGGTGCCACCAATAAACGTATCACTAAGTGTAATTTCGCGCATACCCACACGCACGCCTGATTGGCTGCCTTCAACGTACACTTTCTGAGAATTTGGAAATGGCTGCCCTGTTAAATTATAAATGTATTCAGATGCAGCTGCGCGCGTTTCGCGACGCGATGATTTATTTGTAGTGTTTGACATGACTTACCTCATAACTAAAGGGTTGTCTTGCCAGATATTCCAAAGGAATAGAGAAAGATCGTAAAGTAGCTTCGTGCCACTTTGCAGCCTATAAAACGAGGAGTGGCTTTATTGTACGCATAAAAAAAGACGCACAAGCGTCCCGTTTAAGGCAGCTTGTTCCCTACGCAGGTATTAACCTGATCAGGTTCACGGATCCCGCTTTCGCGATCTCAGCCTAAGCAACATACTTAGGCACTCCGACAAGTATATAAATTGTTCGTTGATTTAATAAACAATCTTATTAAATCTGCGTTGAGTGTACGCCAGTTAAAAAAGACCCGCAAGGGGTCATTTTTAAAACGCTAAAATTTATTTAGCAACAAATACAAACTTTTGCTCGCCTTGCATAACTAATTTTTGACCTTGCATGCTAAGCGTTGCACCTTGCTTTAACGTTTTTAAAAACTGCTGTTCAAACTTATCTGTTTTTTCGCCGCAAGATTTTCGGGTCATTCCAACTTTTTGCACACTCAGGCTACTTTCTTTAAGTTCACCCTCACCAAAAAATCGGTTACACCCTGCAAATCCATTTACTTGAAGTGCTTCAATAAAGCCAACGGAAGCCGTGTATTGTTCCTCTAAGGCTACATCATCAATTGTTGATAATTGCCATTGTGTGTACTTTAGCTGCTCACTGGTAACGGTCCCTGTTGATGCGCAACCAACACATAAACCGATTACAAGCATCGGTATTGCTGCTAATTTCATACTGCTACTAACTCATTGTCTAATTAATGTCATAATAACAATATTTATGCGATTTATCCGTTAAATTTGTATGTTTTAAATGTAATTTTTTGTTCATAAAACGTTATATATGGAATATGAATTAGTCTAAATCAGGGTTTATGAATAGTGTTTGCATTTCGGGGGGAAGAAAAGGACGCCCTTTTTCGTTAACGGCAGTACCTATTACTTTTGCTTTGAGCATCACTTGCTGATCGTGTTTACGTACAATAGTTTGCTCAAACGCAAACTTTAAACGACTTATACGAACAGGCTCCACAGACACATAAAACTCATCCTCAGGCACCAATGAATACTTGTAGTCAACTTCACTACGAATCACAACTAAATTAACTTTTTGCTTAGCCAATAATGCAAAGTCAACCCCGTTTGCAAATAGGAATTCATGGCGAGCATGTTCTAAATAATTAAAATAAACACTGTTATTAACGATCCCTTGTAAATCGCATTCGTAATGACGTACTTTAAAATCAACTTTAAAAGTCATATTAGTAATCCTAGTTTTTTTACGTATAATCGCTGCGTTATAACACAGGTATAAAAATAATTACTAGGGTCAGCTTGTCTTTTAAGACGAATATTACAAAGGTCAACAGGCCCCAGCATAAGCCCATAAAATGGAGTTAAGTAACAAAATGAACTTACGTTTGTCTTTAATCACCGCTGCAATTTTGCCGCTATTAAGCGCCTCTTTTTCAGCAAATGCTGATGATAGCGACATAGAAAAAATTGTAGTTACCGGTGACTTTCAACGCGAAACCATTCAAACTTTGAGCGCCAGTGCAAGCTTACTCAGCGAAGAAGAAATAAGCCTACGTGGTGCAAGTTACTTAGACGAAATATTAGGTAGTGCCGCTAACGTAAACTTTACTGCAGGGGCGTCGCGTGGACGTTTTATACAAATTCGTGGCGTGGGTTTACGTTCTCAATTTGTTGATCCAATTAATCCTTCGGTTGGTTTAGTTATTGACGGCATAAACTACTCTGGCCTTGGTGGCAGCTCGTTACTATTTGATATTGACCAAGTAGAAATTTACCGCGGACCACAAGGGACACGTTTTGGTGCAGACGGCATGGCCGGTATGATTCAAATGCAATCGGCTAAAGCAACTAGCGCTCCGAGTTTAAAACTTCACTTAGGTGCTGGCACATACAACAGCCATGAAGCTGGCCTTGCAGCAAGCACTGGTTTGACCGACGACACAACGGCTCGTGTAAGTTACTTTCGCAGAAAATCTGACGGCTACGTAGACAACTTATACTTGAACGAATCAACACAAAATCAAGACGAGCAAGTTGCACGCTTTAAATTAAACTCTCAGCTTACTGAAAACCTAAACACTGAGTTAAATTTTCATTATATTGATATAAACAATGGTTACGATGCCTTTACGCTCGACAACAGCCGCGACAGCGTTGCGGATGAACCAGGTCAAGATAACCAAAAAAGTTACGCGGTAGGTATTGCTAACACTTACACGGGTTTCGATAAATTTGATGTAAGCCTTAATGTTTCAGCAATTGATAGCGAGTTACTTTACAGCTACGATGAAGACTGGGTATGTAATGATGTTAACGAGCCGCAACTTTGTGCTGCAGGCCTACACCCTTGGGGTTACAGCTCTACTGATATTTACAATCGCGATCGCGATGATCAATCAGCTAACTTACAGTTTAACGATAAAACCGGTAACTGGGTTGCAGGTCTTTATTATCAAAACCGCGATGTTGATTTAGAGCGCCAATACACATGGCTTGCAAGCCCGTTTTCCTCTACTTATGAAACCAGCAATATTGCATTGTATGGCCAAGTAGCAACCCCTATTGGCCCAAAAACCACCTTAATAACAGGCCTACGTGTTGAGCAATACCAAGGTGATTACACCGACAGTAACGGGTTTATACAAGAAACCGACGATGTTATGCTCGGTGGTAAAGTCGCGCTTGAGTATCAAGTAATAGATCGCACTATGATCTACGCAAGTATTACCCGAGGTTACAAAGCCGGTGGTATTAACTCAGAAGCGCTTGCAAAAGCAAAAGATGAAGGCTTAAACCTAGACGCTAACTTTTTTCAACAGCACACCAGCTTCGATCCCGAATATTTATGGAGCGGTGAATTTGGTGTTAAAGGATCATCACTCGATGACGCTTTAACGCTTCGCTTAGCGGCATTTTATATGCACCGCGACGACATTCAATTAAAAGCATGGCAAGTTGAAGGCCAGCAGTTTACAGGCTACGTTGATAACGCAAGCTCTGGTAGTAACTACGGCCTTGAAATTGAAGGTAACTACCGACTCACCGACAACCTATTATTAACCGGTAGCGCTGGTTATTTAGACACAGAAATAGATGACTTTGTAACGCAATCTGGTTTAAACCAAGATGGACGTGAGCAAGCGCAATCGCCTAAATACCAATACGCATTCACTGCACGCTATAACTTTACCAATGCTTTTTATGCCATGGTGGGTATTGAGGGGAAAGATGATTACTACTTCTCAGATAGCCATAACTCAAAAGCGCCTAACAGCAACTTAGTTAATTTAAGCCTTGGCTACGAAGCTGATATGTGGTCAGTACGCGCATGGGCACGCAACGTGTTTGACGAAGCTGTGCCAACGCGTGGCTTTGAGTTTGGTAACGACCCACTTGATGGCTATGAGACGCATACCTACACACAATTAGGTGAACCACGTGTAGCGGGCGTAACATTTACGCTAGAGCTGTAAAATAAAGTTGTCAGTTGTCAGTTGTCAGTTGTCAGTTGTCAGTTGTCAGTTGTCAGTTAAAGATTAGAAAACACCGCGTTTAATTAAAGCGCGGTGTTTTTTTATCTGAAAACTAATAACTTTTCTAAGCCCTATCTACATCAAATGCTATTACGTCTTTAATTTTGTCTTTGTTTGTTGCGAGCATTACTAGCCTGTCTATTCCCATTGCAACGCCTGCACACTTTGGCAGTCCGTGCTCAAGTGCGCCTATTAAACGGGTATCCATAGGTACGTGGTTTAAGCCATTCTCTGCGCGATAAGCGTTATCTTCATCAAAGCGTTTTGCTTGCTCTTTAGCATTAGTTAGCTCGTTAAAACCATTCGCTAGCTCCATATTTTTATAATAAAGCTCAAAGCGCCCTGCTACCCGATTATCGTGCTCACAAATCTGTGCCAGTGCCGCTTGCGATGCCGGAAAGTGATACACAAAACACGGCTTAGTTTGCCCAATAGTTGGCTCTACTTTCATACAAAATAACAGCTGCAATAAGGTATCTTTTTTTGTTTCGTTTTTGGCTATATCAGCAAATCCATGTTCGCAGGCAAGTGCTTTTAGTTGCTCTAAAGATGCTGTTAATGGATCTAAGCCTAATACTTGTGTAAACACATCTTGATAAGTTATACGCGTTGCTGATTCAACACCAAGAATGCATTGAATTAACTCATCCATTTCATTCATCAATGCAAATTCGTCAAAACCCGGGCGATACCACTCAAGCATTGTGAACTCAGGATTATGATGACTACCGGCTTCTTCATTTCTAAAGGCTTTACAAAGCTGAAAAATAGCGCCTGAACCGGCCGCTAACAAGCGTTTCATTGCAAACTCGGGTGATGTTTGTAAATAAAGCGGCAAACCACCAGCGTGCCCTGGGCCTACAAATGAAGT
This sequence comes from Pseudoalteromonas sp. S408, assembly GCF_005886645.1. Lineage (NCBI taxonomy): Bacteria > Pseudomonadati > Pseudomonadota > Gammaproteobacteria > Alteromonadales > Pseudoalteromonadaceae > Pseudoalteromonas > Pseudoalteromonas sp. S408. Next base: position 139,485 of record NZ_PNDY01000022.1, read on the forward strand.
ACTAAAGCTTGCTAAGTGAATGTCAGTGACACTGGCTGCACTTAAGCTTGGTGTTTCTACTTCCATTACATTTCGCACGTGAAAAAACTCACGAATAGTGCGTAAAATATCTGCGCGTTGCTTTAATGTTTTTATATCTGCGCTGGGCGCCCAAGATGTTACTGACATATTTTCTCCAAAAAAAATCCCAGCTTGGGCTGGGATTTATACCTCCCCTTAATTAAGTGGGTTGGTATTATTAAGCTGCATTAAATATTACTTAACACGGCCTACGTATTCACCGCTGCGGGTGTCTACTTTAATTACTTCGCCAATTTGTACGAATAATGGAACGCGTACTACTGCACCCGTACTAAGCGTTGCTGGTTTACCACCTGTGCCCGCTGTATCACCTTTAAGGCCAGGATCTGTTTCAGTGATCTCAAGCTCTACAAAGTTTGGTGGAGTAACTGCAATTGGGTTGCCGTTCCATAGTGTGATAGTACACACATCGTTTTCAACTAACCATTTGCCTGCATCGCCTAATGCCTTTTCGTCAGCGGCAATTTGCTCAAATGTTTCGTTGTTCATGAAATGCCAAAACTCACCGTCTGTGTATAGGTACGCTAGGTCCGTATCCATTACATCAGCACCTTCAACAGATTCACCTGATTTAAAGGTTTTTTCAAGTACCTTGCCAGAAATAAGCTTACGGATACGAACACGGTTAAACGCTTGGCCTTTACCTGGTTTTACCATTTCATTTTCTAAGATACTGCAAGGCTCGCCGTCCATCATAATTTTTAGGCCGCCCTTGAACTCGTTGGTGCTATAATTCGCCATCGTTTCCTCTATTTTAATTTTTTCGAGTAATCTACGTGCCAATGATACAAAGAAATGAAGCAAATTTGCATAAAAACTGGCAAAAAGAATTAGCAAATGTAGTTACCTGTCCAAAAACCTTGCTTGAAATGGTTGGTTTATCGAGCCAAGCCCATGAAAACGACCTAAAAGCTCGCAGTTTGTTTCCTGTACGGGTGCCAGTGCCTTTTATAAAAAAAATGCGCAAAGGTGATGCAAACGACCCTTTATTGCTACAAGTTATGCCGCGCCACCAAGAGTTTTTAACTAAATCGGGTTTTAATAAAGATCCTTTGCTTGAGCAAGACAACTCCCAACCTGGGATTTTACATAAGTATAAATCACGTGTTTTAATTATGTTTAAAACCGGTTGCGCGGTAAATTGTCGTTATTGTTTTAGACGTCACTTTCCGTATCAAGAAAACCAACTCAATAAAAAAAGCCTGCTTGACGCACTGAGTTATATAAAATCAGATACCAACATAAACGAAGTGATTTTAAGTGGTGGCGACCCGCTTATGGCCAAAGACGATGCCATTAGCTGGTTTTTAGATGAGCTTGAACAGTTACCACAAATAAAACGTATGCGAATACATAGCCGTTTACCTGTTGTTATACCTGCGCGTATTACCGATGAGTTATGCGCGAGGCTAAAGCAATCACCGCTAAAAATTGTATTTATTAACCATATTAATCACGCCAACGAAATAGATAACGAGTTTAAAGCCGTCATGCAAAAGCTAAAACATGCAGGCGTTATGCTATTGAACCAAGCGGTTATTTTAAAAGATGTGAACGATACCGTTGATGCACAAATAAACTTAAGCGAGGCGTTATTTGATGCCGACGTACTGCCCTATTATTTATATTTACTAGATAAGGTTGAAGGCGCAAGCCACTTTGATATTAACGAACAGCATGCGATAAAAATAATGGCAGAGCTATTAAAAGCTCTGCCCGGATTTTTAGTCCCTAAACTAGTAAGAGAAATAGGCGGTCAAAAAAGTAAAACCCCTATCGACCTCAAACTCGTTTAGAGCAACATTTAAACGTATACGTTTATGTTATTACCAAGTGTTGCAGTCACCGATTTAGTCGGTGTTTGCGCACTTGACGATTGCGCAGCACCTTCAATTAGTGCAAGTGCCGCTGCACCGTCTGCCTGTTGCTGTTTTTTAGCTAAAGAAGCGCTGTAAACTTCACCACTTTCGCTAGCCCCTGACATAACGGGTAAACTTGAACCTGATATATTCATATTACTAACCTGACTTTTAAATGTAATCCACGTATTATATCGGCCATGCAGTACAAAGCTTTAGGACAAACCATGGATTCTATAATTGAACAACTCAACGCTAACTTAAAAATTGTTTATCGTCAGGCACTTGATGCCGACAAAAAATTAGATGAACTACAACAACAAGGCCATGGTAAATTTAAAGCCTTATTTGGAAAAGACGCTGGGTTCGACTTTGAAGCAAAGCGTTTCAAACCCTATGTACTAGACGTTGCAGCCGATGTAGAAAGCTTATCAAACGATGGCTTTAACGAAGAAAAGTTAAAAACTACCGTCATTAAATTACAACAGTTACTTACTTTACTTGCCACGTTTAAGTAATCAGAGTTAATTACTTGCCGCGATTAAGCGGCAAGATAACTTAATCAATACTTGTTAAAATTTGCTCGCCGAACCACTGGGTAATTAAGCGTTTTTCATGATCGAAAGACTCATCTCTTCCTCTTCTGATTCTATCCATAAATCCCATGTCTTTAAGTTCAACATCATTTGCTTCACTTATTACAATTCCTTCTTTATCAACTAACGAATAATTCAGATTGATACGTGGGAAAAAAATAGGCTCAACCACACGAATTTCACTTGTGCCACTAAAACGCACATCGCCAGCTAAATCAACATCTGTAATTTCAACATTCAGCTTATAATCTTTTGGCAATTGTTCAGCAAGCTTTTCAAAGTGCTTTTCAAACTGCTTAGCAATTTGCTTATGGTATGACGCTTTAGCTTGGTTTGATGCACGCACATCGCGATAGTCTTTAAAATCATGCCACTTAACTGCAGACTCACCAGCATGTGCAAACAGTGGCAATGCAACACACAGTGCCATCGAAATTTTTGTTACTGAGTTCATCGCTATCTCCATAAAAGTAATCCATAACACAATGTATATGGCGTCACTCTATTGCTCACTTTAATTAAATAACTTTAACAGGTATATATTAACTATAACTTAATCATAGATGTTAAATGTAAATATAAACGAACAAAATGTAATCGAATGTACCTTTTAAAACTACGTTAAAACATCCTCTGTGAAAACTAAAAATTAAATATAAAGCATGTAAAACATGTCATTTTGTGTTGAAATTAAAACAATTGAATAAAGACCCCCACGGAGCTTTCATGACTATTTTAGTTACCGGTGGCGCAGGCTATATTGGCTCGCATACCGTTTTAGAACTTTTGCAACAAGGAAGTGATGTTGTTGTTATAGATAATTTAGCAAACTCATCGCAAGAGTCTCTGGCTCGCGTTAAAAAAATTACGGGTAAAGAGGCAACCTTTTATCAAGGTGATATTCTTGATAAAGCGTTTTTAGACTCAATATTTGCTAAACACACCATAGATAGCGTTATTCACTTTGCTGGTTTAAAGTCGGTTGGCGAGTCTGTTGCTAAACCTGTTGAGTACTATCAAAACAACGTACAAGGTACGCTAACGCTCGTAGATGCAATGCGTGATGCTGGCGTGTTTAAATTAGTATTTAGCTCATCGGCCACCGTTTATGGCGATCCTGCCAGTTTACCTATTAAAGAAGACTTCCCCGTCGGTGGCACAACTAACCCATACGGCACATCAAAGTTAATGGTTGAAATGATGCTGCAAGATATCGCTAAATCTGACGAGCGCTTTGCGTTTGCTATTTTGCGTTACTTTAATCCTGTTGGTGCACATGAATCAGGCTTGATTGGCGAAGACCCTAACGGTATCCCTAATAACTTACTACCATTTATTGCCCAAGTTGCCGTAGGTAAATTAAAGCAACTCGCTGTATTTGGTGATGACTACGACACAGTTGATGGCACAGGCGTACGCGACTACATTCACGTGGTAGATTTAGCTATTGGCCACTTAAAAGCGCTAGATAAAATTGCTAAAAATAAAGGTGCACTTATCTATAACCTGGGCACTGGTAATGGTTATTCTGTTCTGCAAATGGTTAATGCATTTATTAAAGCAAGCAACCAAGCCGTGCCTTATCAAGTATCACCTCGTCGCCCGGGCGATATTGCGGCCTGTTACGCGGCACCTGAAAAAGCCCTAAATGAGCTAGGTTGGGAAGCGGTACGAGGAATTGATGCCATGATGGAAGATACATGGCGCTGGCAGTCAAACAACCCAAATGGCTACAGCAAGTAAAATAATTAAATTTGCGCTTAGCCATAAACCGTTAAGCGCGTTTATTTTACCAATTTTGCATTTCGACTATCCGCGACTGTGTTCGCGCATATTCAAAGCTTAATTTTTTACCCTCATAAAGCGTTTCAATCTGCGCCTGTGCATTAATTACTAACAGCTTGTGGCAATCGTAAAACTCATCAACCAATGCAATAAAACGCCGTGCTTCGTCATCTAAATAGTGCTCATCAAGCGTTTGTTTTTCTCGTTGATAGCTATCTTCAATCCCGTGCACTATTACCTTACCCGTAGCCCCTACCCCCATTTTAGGCACGTTTGCTATATACAAAACATCAAACTCTTTGGCTAAAAACATATAATCGTGAGCGCTTCTAGGGCCAGAGCACAGCGCCATAAAATCAATCATCAGCGCATTCTTCGCTTTAAATAAATATGGCAAAGCGCGCGAGTGCACCTGTAAGCTTTGATTTTTAGTCGCTTGAGGGTACTGCTTAGTAAACAGTTTATTAAACTCATCATTGGGTAAATTAACAAAGTAATGGCAGTTGTTTTTACCGTATCTGAAACGGTGATCTTCCTGCCCGGCCACACTAACTATGTGGCAGTGATCGTTAATTAAATCGATTGTAGGTAAAAATCTTGCGCGTTGCAGGCCGTTGCTATAAAGCTGCTCTGGCTTTGCATTAGAGGTAGCCACCAGCACTACACCTTGGTCAAACAAGGCCTTAAACAACCTTGCCATAATCATGGCATCGCCGATATCGCTGACAAAAAATTCATCAAAGCATAATACTTTAATGTTTTTAGCCCATTTTTTAGCTATCAATGTCAGAGGATTAGCCTGACCTTGTAAGTCTGCTAATTGACTATGAACATGTGCTATAAAGTGATGAAAGTGCAGGCGCTGTTTTTGTACTATAGGCACATTATTATAAAATAAATCCATTAACATAGATTTACCGCGTCCCACTGGCCCACACAAATAAACCCCGTTTATTTTTGGTGCTTTTTGCCACCATTTTACTGGTGTTTGAAGTTGTAGGCTTAAGGTGCTTAATGCCATAACCGCACGTTGCTGGGCCGCATCATACACCAGCTCACCTGAGGCTACTTTAGCCTTATATAGGTTTAAAATTAGTGTGCTGTGCACTGTCATGGTATTTCACTATCGGCTATAATCGCGCCCATTGTAGCCGACTAAAAATGTGAACAAAAATGAAATTCCCTTGCCGCTTAGATAAATTTATTAGCCACTTAGCAGAAATACCGCGCACGCAAGCTCGCGCCAGTATTAAGCGTAAAGAAGTAAGCGTAAATGGTGAGGCGATTACAGCACATAATTTTCAGCTAGCAAAAGACGATGAAGTATTACATAACGGTGAGCCATTAGTGTTTTTAGGTAAACGTTACTTTATGCTAAATAAGCCTGTTGGCTATGTGTGCGCAAACAGCGACGACTTACACAAAACTGTGTTTGACCTACTTGATGAGCCAAATATGAGTGACTTTCATGTAGCAGGCCGGTTAGATATAGACACAACAGGCTTAGTCATTATCACTAACGATGGTGACTGGTCACATAAAATTACCTCACCACGCAGTAATAAATTTAAAACATACCTAGTTGAAACCCAAGAGCCAATTACCGACGAAGCGCTAACGCAATTACGCGAAGGCGTCATGCTACATAACGAAAAAGACACGACTCGCCCCGCCATTGCTGAACGTTTAGCTAATTACGGTTTGCGTTTATCAATTAGTGAAGGAAAGTACCACCAGGTAAAGCGTATGCTTTATGCCGTGGATAACAAAGTAGTTGAATTACACCGTGAGCAAATTGCGGGTATTACATTAGATGAAAACTTAGCCCCAGGCGAATACCGTTTATTAACCGAGGATGAGATAAAACTATAAGAGCGGTCAGTCATTAAACTAGTCGACTGATGTCTACTTTATCGGGGTCAGTTGAAACTCAATACTTTTTCACGATTTAATCTGCACTAAATCAAAGTCTGCCATACCCGGTACAATCGCTTGTAAGCGAGATTCGGTGACATCTAACGTATTAAGGTATTCGCAATATTCTGACGCTTTAAGTTCTAATTGGTCTGCTTTTTTTTGTAATGACTTATCAATTTCTTTAGTAATGATATCCATACGTTGACCCATATCATTAATACGGTCCTCAATATTGCCTTCACGGGATTTAAACGCATCCCCTAAAGACACTAAAATAGCACCTAATGAACCATGAACCGCCGAGTGAATTTTTTGGCTTATTTCTTTTGTAAAAAAGTCATCTATTTGCGAAAGCGATTGCGGAGCTATAAAAAAAAAGTCGTCGCCACGTTTAAACTTATCCATCAACGCCCGCTCTACGTATTGCAGCTGGGTTTTGAGCACTTCAGGCTCTTTATCCGACATGCCTTCAACCACCTGCTCAATCGCACTCAGCCCTAAATTAACACCATCGGTGGCTAAATTAACAAGCTCAGGCACTGTTTGACGAATGCCTTGGCTAAACTGCTCGAGCACTTTGCTTTCATCGTCACCTAAATCTACCCAGTATCCACGAATAAACAGCTGGTTATTATTGTTAATTTGTACTCGGGTTTGGCCTTTATCTACAATACGTATTACGTCATCGGTAATAATTAGACCATGTCTGAGCTCTACGTCGCAGGGCTTTTGTGCTAATGCAGTTGTACTTGAAAGTGCAATGGACAGCGATAAAATCGCACGAGATAAAAACGCCATAAACACCTCAAAAAGACAAAAAGTGGAAGGCAGCTAGGTTAACAAAAAACCAATTTTATGCAAGAAAAAAACAGCGCTCGATACTATCGAAGCGCTGTTTATACAAGCGTTCAAGGCTTAAGGCGAGTCAACCTTTGCCCTTAAAAAATTAAATAGGAGAACCTGGCGGGATTGGCAGAACCTTAAAGTTATTAGGCCACTCTCCATTAGCTAAAAAGTGTTTAACATGCATCGCTAAATATTGTTTAAATGCGCTTTCGCCGGTGCTTGTATTACTCAGCATCGTGTTTTGATTAAAGTCTTCACTTAACTTGACTAAGTAATAACGAAGTTGCGCTTGTACCTCTGGACTTACATTATTATTTGCCACTAAATCAGCAAAGGTTTTTGCCGTTAAAAACTGAATACGCTGAGTTATTTTGCCTTTCATTGTATCGGGCGCCGACACATTATAAACATGGCTATATAACTGCTTTAGTAACACATCTAAACTATAAAACTGGTTATTACGCGCTTGTTGTTGCGCTAAACGGTTTAAACGCTGCGGATTTAACAACAAAGATAAACTATGCTGCACTGCCACCTCAGGTAAAGCCATTGCATCGAGCGTTAACCCAGTACGTCCAACGATGCTTTCGCGTGTTTTAGACTCACCATATGCTTTTGGCGGAATCAACGATAATACCGATTCAGGTATGACTAAGTTACTGGCTGTAAGCGTGGCTAAAATGGCATTTACAGCCGCTTGTTGTACTTGCTTATCAACAACCTTTGCACCTTGCGCAGGCTCATTACCGCGGGTTTCGTATTCGTAATGTACGCCGGCAATTAACTTAACCGCAGATTCAACTTGAAAACGATGAAATAAATAAAGTGGTACAAGCTTTTCTTCTAATTGAGATAGCGCAACACCCGACTTAATATTATTAAGACCAAACTGCGAGAGCGCCTTTTTACGAACGTCAAGTACACGTAAAAGCTCTTCTGATGGATTAGCGCCGTTATCCCATAAGTGAGCCGTTGGATGAGCGCCTCCTTTGGCACGCGCATCAGAATCAGAAATAAACGCTAAACCTTTAGCTTTGTTCTCTTTTAAAATTTCAGCCAGCTCTGCGCTTTCATCTTGATGAGTAAAATCGCTATAACCGTATTTAATTACTTGGGTATCCCATATGCCCATACCGGTTGCATAGCCACGAGTTACATCAAGCCTACCTTGTTCATTAAAGCTCAATAATGGGTGCGGATAATCCATTACTGACGCTCTATCGTTAACTGATGCGGCAAAGTTATGGGCAATACCCAATGTATGACCAATTTCGTGTGCACTTAACTGGCGAATGCGATCAAGCGCCATCGCGTGTAAGTTTTTAGCCACTTCATCACCTTTAAGATAAGGAGCAGCAAGTGCTTCTGCGATTAAAATATCTTGGCGAACGCGAAGCGATCCCAGCGTTACATGGCCTTTTAATATTTCACCGGTACGCGGATCAATAACCGAGCTTCCGTATGACCAGCCACGTGTTGCCCTATGCACCCATTGAATCACGTTATAACGAATATCCATCGGGTCAACATTGGTTGGTAATACTTTAACAATAAACGCATTTTTATAGCCTGCAGCGCTAAATGCATCGTTCCACCACTTACCACCTTCAAGTAAGGCGCTTTTAACCGGCTCGGGTACACCCGGATCCAAATAATAAACAATAGGTTCAACTGGCTCGCTAATAGGCAAGCTCGGATCTTTTTTTGCTAAACGATGACGCGGTATATAACGGACAAACATCGACTCGCCTAAAGGCGCAGCGTAATCTTTATGTTCAATACTCCAAAATCCCGATTGCGGATTAAACTGACGGGGAGTGTAGTTATCATCAGGTAATTCAATAAGTGAATGGTGCATATGTACGGTAATAGCGTACGGATCTGCGCTAACTTGACGAACAAACTCACCCGGTTTTGTCCCTTTAAACGTTAATACAGCTTCAAGCTCGGTGTTTTTTACAAAGGCTTTTGAGCGCGCCATGTAAACTGCACTTCGTGATTCATCAAGGTTAAAATTGCCCTGCTTACGCGCAGCTAATGTGCGGCTTACTCCGTGTACATCGCTTAATAAATAAGGCGTGTAATCAATAAGTGCAGTACTTTGATCCTCTGCAACCACTTTAAAGCCCGCTAATATGCTTGATGCAAATGCTTCTTTAATACTTTGTTGTTCCGCTTTATTTTGGGTGTTTGCACGATAGTAGGTATTTACAGCACGCAGCATCACTTTATCGCCAAAGCGCTCAAATTTTACAAGGTGCGTGTTACCAAGCTGACCTCTATCAAGCCCAATATCGTTTGAGCCGATGCCGTATGGCAAGCTTTGTTGCAGTAAAAATGGCTGCTCAAACTTATCTACTTTTAAATATACCTTACCGTTTTGAGTATCGTAAAAAAACGAGTAGTAGCCCGGAAAGTGGTTCATTTGTGTAGTAAATTCATCAATGGACTTAATTGCTGCGTGCGCTTGAGTTATGATAGAGCACAGCACAGTAAAGAATATGTAACTTAGTAGTGGTATTTTTTTCATAATCTTATCTTTGTTATTGGCGTTTTAGGTACGATTAGGTGCCCCCATTATAGGGCGGTATTTAAACAATACAGATATTTAAGACGAAATTCAGCGCTCTAAACTAATCTCTCTCACATTATGATTGGTTTTAACACGTTATCAGGAAAATAGAATGCGTAGACTCCCTCCAGTATTACTTGAAGATGGTTGCCCAAGAGAACTTTTATCGTTAATCCGAACTATTTTAGCGGCATGTAAAGAAATATCGTTTCGTGTTGGCCAAGGTGCGCTTTCTGGCGTATTGGGCTCAACACTTGATGAAAACATTCAAGGCGAAACTCAAAAAAAGCTCGATGTATTATCTAACCAGCTATTAAAAGATATTTTACTGGAGTCGGGCACCGTTAAAGCCATTGCCTCTGAAGAAGAAGACTACACCGTTGCAGGTAACCCCGATGCTAAATATATTGTGGCATTTGATCCACTAGATGGTTCGTCAAACACCGATATTAACTCGCTGGTAGGGACTATATTTTCAATTATGGAAGCGCCTGAAGGTTCAGATGCAGCAGACGAAAGTATTTTTATGCAGCCTGGCCATAAACAGGTTGCAGCAGGTTACGTACTTTACGGCCCATCAACTATGTTGGCACTCAGTACAGGTAAGGGCACGCGTATGTTCACCCTTGATAAAACCCAAGGTAGCTTTTTACTAACAGAAGACTTTGCCACAATACCTGCAGATACCAACGAGTTTGCTATTAATGCGTCTAATCAACGCCATTGGCAACCCGCTATGCAAAACTATATAAATGATTTGTTAGAAGGCGATACAGGCCCTCGCGCTAAAAACTTTAATATGCGTTGGATTGCAGCCATGGTGGGCGATGTTCATCGCGTTTTAAGCCGAGGCGGTGTATTTACTTACCCAACCGATACAAAAGATCCTAACAAACCTAATAAACTGCGCTTGCTTTACGAAGCAAACCCGATGGCTATGCTAGTAGAGCAAGCCGGCGGCATTGCCTCAACAGGATCTGAACGTATTATGGATATTCAGCCAAACGCTATCCACCAGCGTGTAGCGGTTATTTTAGGTTCTAAAAACGAAGTAGAAACCTGCTTGGGATACCATAAGTAAACACGTTGTCAAAAATACTAAAACTGCATTTAATTTAAATGCGGTTTTAAGCTAACCTAAACTTTAATCCTTTAACAGTACCCGTATTTTTTTAAGCTTTTGGTGATCAAGCTCGCCCATTTGTTCGCTGTTGCTTAGCGCATAAATAACGCCTTCGTGTTCAGCGCAATCAACATCTTCTCGTGACTCAATCACATTAGCCCAAAGTTCTAAGTCGTCTAGGTCTATTTCACCGCTTAAACAGCGTTCAATTACATCAACTAACACATCTGTTTTTAATGTATATAAGGGGGCTTGATCATATGCAGGCGTTGATACAATAACCGATATTGCATCATCTCTTTGCACTGAAAACGTAATAAATTCTGCTAACGCTTTTTGTATATTCATAATATTTGTTATTCTTGGCGCTCTACTGTTGATAAGAACTAAAATGACTCAAACAAACTGCAGCCAATGTAATACCGCGCTTAACTGTAATGTAAATAATATAACCGCATGTTGGTGTAACCAACTCCCCGCTATTTTACCCCTAGACGCAACAGCAACAAGCTGTTTGTGCAAACCATGTACGCTAAATAAAATTAGTCACTACCTTGAAGAGCTTTATACCCAACCAATTAAAGATCAAATTGCGTTTGCGAAAGCATTTAGAGGAAACGATAACTTAATTGAAGAACTCGACTACACCATGCAAAATGGCTACATGGTATTTAGTAAATGGTTTTTTTTAAAGCGAGGAACCTGTTGTAAAAATGGCTGTAAAAACTGCCCGTATGGATACAAACTGTAAAAAGTTTCAAAGTGAATAAAACATTATTATCACCACAGAGAAGATAAGGAGCAAAGCAGGAGAAGTGATTTTAAAACCAATCAACCGTTATGCTCTACTCAGTGTAGCGCGCAGAGCCTCGGTGTTCTCGGTGGTAATTAAATGCTATTAAGTAATACAACAAAAAGGGACTTATTCACCACAGAGAAGACAAGAAGCAGTGCAGGAGAAGTGATTTTAAAACCAATCAACCGTTACGCTCTACTAAGTGTAGCGCGCTGCGCCTCGGTGTTCTCGGTGGTAATAAACATTTAAAGTCACCCACACGTAGGCGTGAAGCTTGCTCACGCAAAAGGTTGTTAACGTAACTATGTATAAATTAAACGCGCCGGCAAGCAAGGCCCCTACACAAATTGCTTGTTATGGTATTTTCGCTTATACATCTTTGGTTATCGGCAATGAATCACTTGCGCCCCATTCACTCCAAGAGCCGTCATAAACACTTAAGTTTTTGTAGCCGCATTCATCAGCAAATAAAGCTAAAACACACGCCGTAATACCAGAGCCACAACTAAATTGAAGATGCTGTACATTGCCTACAGCGTATGCAAACTTTGCTTTTATATCCTCAAAAGATTTTGCTTCACCATCAGATAATAAATCCAAAAAAGGCAACGAACGGCTTTGGGGTATATGCCCACTTCGCATACCTTTTCGAGGTTCGGTCTCTTCACCAGTAAAGCGTTTATAGGCACGCGCATCTAACAATACAGTATTGGTATCGTCTATTGCTGCTAATACTTGCTGGCTGCCAATAAAGTAGCTTGGGTTATAACTTGCTTCAAAATCACCACCCATTAAAGCCTCACTATAACCTTGCTGAACTGCATAGCCGCAAGCTAACCACTTTTTAAGGCCGCCACTTAATACTTTTACATTGTGGTGCCCCATGGCTTTTAGCATCCACCACGCTCTTGCAGCACTAAATAAGCCTTGATCTTCATAAACAACAATAAACGAATCGTGGTTTACGCCCGACTGCTGCATAACCTGTGTAAACTGCTGTGCATTACACATTGTACTTGGTAGCGGGTTTGATCTATCTGCCAGCTCATTTTTTATGTCAAACCGCTTTGCGTTTGGCAGCATAGCTTCAGGCTTATAAGAGCCTAAAACACCAGGGCGCAGCATACCCGCATCAAACAAAACTAGAGCAGGGTCATTTAGCCTTTTGTGTAATTGTTGGCAAGTTATTAGATTTTTGATTTGATACCCTTTTAATAATGAGGCTTATAAGGTTTGGAGCATTAACCAAAATAGTGCTGAACAATCGCTCTTATAAGTTTTTATGAGGGGTTACGAACTACTTCAATTATTTCCGTGGTTGAAATAGAAGGTGTTCTAGCTAAATATTTTACGTCACATAACGTCTTAAAGTTATCGAATTTACCAGCCCAATCGTCCCCCATAACTAACAAATCTGCATCATGTTGTTTTATATAATCGCCTTTGAGCTCAAGGGAATGCTCTATAAAAATTTCATCAACACAGCGTAAAGAGCTAATTATTTTAACCCTATCGCTTTCACTGTAGACAGGAGCTCTACCCTTTTTTTGCATATTGAGTGCATCTGATGATATGCCAACAATTAAATAATCACCTAAAGATTTAGCGCGTTCTAAAATATTAATATGGCCGACATGAACAATATCAAAGGTACCAAATGTAATAACTCGTTTCATTCATAACTCTCTAAGTAATTAACTATACGCTCAGCGCAATTGCCATCTATTTTGCCTGCAAGCTGCTCAATAATTTTTTTTCGGTTAAATCTGAATTCTTCAGATTCCGAGCCACACAATTGAACTGCAGATACCACATCGCTGAATTGTTCAGCCCTTTGACAGATTTTGTGAAAATAATTTATGTCCTCATCAAGCCGTGCCTTAAAACGATAAGAAAATATGCCTCTATAATTCCATCGTAACTTGTAAAAGTCACACCATACAACAGGCTTATCCAGAGCTGCAAACTCAAATATAGCAGATGACGCGTCTGATAACATTATGTCCGCAATGGCTAAAAAAGGCGTTAAGTTAAATTCGCTTTCGCTTGTTAAATAAACATTATTATATTTTTGCCAACGCATGATTTTATTTTTTTGTTTTTTATAACGAGGTTTAGACAAACTAAAAAAGTGCGGTTTTATAATGATATTATAATCGGGAAAATACTCTGGAAAGTCATCGTTCATACACTCAATAGAGCTAGGATAAAAAGTGGGGGCATATAAAAGTGTTGGCTTATTTTCATCTAAACCCAACCTAGACAAATCAATTTTTTCGACTGAGTTATTAATAATTGGATCTAATTTCGCATAGCCAGTATCAACAAAATTACCATTTGGGTATAAGTTTTCTAACCGTTTTAAGCGATGCTCACCTTCAACAAAGCGAACAGTAGTCGTTGTGTTTGATACATCGTAGTAGCAGCTTTTTGGACCTATGCCGTGCTGCATTAATACACTTTTATTATTGAGCTTATCAACGTCTAAAAATGCATTACCAAACACAACCCAATCACATTCAACACCCTGATAAAAATCTAATGTATTTGATTTATCTTCCAGCCAAATTGCTTTTATTGAATGTTCAACAGCGAATGTCTCGCAAATATCTATAAATTGCTTCTCTTGAGATCTATAAAATACTAATGCGCATTGATGACCTCTATGTGATAATTTTTCAATTACAGGTATATATTGAGGTAAATAATAAATATGCTGGACGTCGAAATATACAAACATGAAAAATATACAATAAAGTAACAATATTATCCATTGTACATAACTAATGGCTTGTATTGTAGGTAAACAGAAAATAATGTTTATCCGCTATATGTTAATAATATCGGCTCTTAATGGCGCCGTTTTTGACAAAATTTTATTCTGGATAGGGTGAGAAATATTTTGCTCATTCATGGCATTCACTAATAAATCAACAACATGATTAAAATCTTTTTCTGTTATGTTCATCCCGGTGTGTATGTCTACCATTGAATCACCTACATAACTATATTTACACGGGCCATCGGTAAGCATGCACATATGTAAAATAAAACCTTGACGAAAATGCGCTATATTTGCGTGCTCAAAGTAGTGAAATACTTGTTCGTCATTGCCTATTTGATTAATAAAGCTATCAATTAGTTTTTCTATGCCGGCGTTGCCACCGACTTGGTAATATAAAGTAGGTGGCGCTTTATTTGCACAGCCCATTAAAATACCAACACATAAAATCCCAACTGCAATTAACTTCATTACCAATACCCTGTGACAGATAAATACCAACCCGTTTGATCGTCTGCGCCTGCAATACGTCCTAAATCTAAATACGCAGCTGTTACACTGATGTTTTTGTTAGGCATCCAGGCAACAAAAACATCGTTCCAATCCTGCTCGCTCAAGTTTAAATTATTTGCCTTTTGACGATACTCAATACCCACTGCCAATTCGCGACTTAAAAATACCGCGGTGCTACCTTCAAATAAAAACTTGCTCTGTGCATTTGTACCACCAAAGCCTAATAAGCCCAGCTCATTCGCTTCGCTATAGCGTGTTGTTACGTTCCAAAACCAGTTATAACCTGCAAGTGCACCTAAGTGAAGCTTACTGGCAGCCAAGTAATAATCTGTACCGCTTGTATCCTCTGCGCCAACAAGTTTGGCTACGGTGCCGTCATCTAGCGACTTATGTTGGATACCTAAACTTAATTGCGGCCATTGGCTGTAAACAATATCACCATATAAACGTATTTTTGCACTGGTAATAGATTGCTCTATTTCTGTGTTAAGCGCAGGTACGTCAAAATGCTGAATTGCGTAACTTAGCTCCACTCGATTAAATAAGTTTAATTGCGCACCACATACATTTAATGCGTAGTCGCTTACATCGGCTCGACTACAAAAACCATTTACCGAAAATTCATCTTCGCTCGCATACCCGGCAAGCTGAGCCCAAGGCACAATGCCGCCGCCGCCGCTACCTTCAATTTGTGATACGCCAGGTGTTGCTAATAATTTCCCGCTGCTTGCAAAAATAGGCAAACTTATTAGCAATAAAACACAGGCAAATAAAAACCTAATTTTTAACATAGTATTCTTCTAGCCATTGTTCTAGTAACTCTGCTTTTAAAGGCCGGCTAAGGTAGTAACCTTGCGCATGGTCGCATTGCATTGTTTTGAGTAAAGCTAACGACTCTTCGGTTTCTACTCCTTCAGCCACCACCGAAAAACCTAATTGATGCCCCAGCGTAATTGACGATTGCACTATAAATTGATCTTTTTGCGACGCATCTAGCTTTAAAATAAAACACTTATCGAGCTTAAGTTCATCAATAGGCAGCATTTTTAAACGCCCCAACGATGTTTGCCCTACCCCGTAATCGTCAAGCGATATTTTAACGCCAATTTGCTTTAAATCTTTAAGCGCTTTTATGCCCTTTTCTTCGTTTTCTATCATGTCGCGTTCAGTTAATTCAATAGTGATTAACCTTGCATCCACATTATGCTTTTTAAGCGTCGCCACCAACGCGGCATGAAAACCCGGAAACGCAATATCCTGAGCAGATACGTTTATAGCTGCTTGCAGCTCAATGCCCTTCGACTTCCAATCGGCAACTTGCGCAACAACGGTATTTATTACCCATGCAGTTAGCTCAACAATAAGCCCTGAACGCTCAGCTAAATCAATAAACAACTCAGGGTTAACCCAGCTACCATCTTTACGTTGCCAACGAATAAGTGACTCAACCTTGTCTATTTTTTGGGTTTGCATATGCAACTTAGGTTGGTATGTCATAAACAGCTGACCATCGTCATCGTTAATCGCTTGTTTTAATTCATCAAGCATAATTAAACGATCTAAATGGGCCTCGTCTTCGCCATCTTGGTAATAATGTATATGATTTTGATTATTTGCCGCATTTTCTACGGCAATAAGTACTCGCCTTACCAAGTCGTCACTGGCGGTTCCTTGAGATGGGTACTGCAATACCCCGGTACTAAACTGTAAGTTAATTTTTAACGTTTGAATGGTATAACACTGTTGTAGCCTAGCAATTAACCCCTCTATTCCACATTTTTTCTCGCTAACCGCGGTGCTTGGAAATACCGTTAAAAACTCATCGCCGCCAATACGCGCATGCATTCCACCGAACTCATCCGAAAACTCACTAATTCTGCATGCTACAGTTTTTATACACTCATCGCCAATACGTGGGTCCAGCTTATCGTTTATATGTCGTAAACCCTTTATGTCTATTGCTACAAGCGTATATTGGATGGATTCGCTTAATTCGTTGTCTAGCACTTCTAACATTGCAGAACGATTATAAAAGCCAGTTAACGCATCGTGACGCGCCTGAAAACTAATTTGCTGTTCACGCTTGCTAATGTCGTTACCCATGTTGTCGAACGCGGTTACTAAGGTCGTTATTTCTGTGCTTTGCTTTTTATCTTTAAACTCAAAGTTATAATTACCTTGTGCAAACTGCTTTGCAATCACAACCAACTGAGAAAGCGGCGTTGTTAAGTTGTTAGCCAATAAGCTACTGGTAACAACACCCACAAACATAGTTAAGATAGACAAAATGATAAGAGTAAAAAATAGCTTTTCAAAATCGCTATAGCTTTGTTTTAAATCGGCACTTAACAAAATAATAATGGGATGGGTCGCTAAAGACGCTAAATTAATATCTCGGTTTTGGTAAACTGGGTACTCACCAAATATTCTTGTAGTGGTCGTGTTGTTAAAATAACTCACCGGTTCAAATGGCGTTGGGCGCGCATCTAGCGAGCTAATAACTAAGTGGTCGGCACTGCCTACAAAACTAACGTCCATGCCTGTTAGGCTTTTAAGCTCGCTTGCAACACTGTCGTCTATTTTAAAGCCCACTAAACTGTAAGCTATGGTTCTTGGAGCTTTTACAGGTAATAAAATAACCTGGTAAAGCTCATTGTTTAACACTACAAATGTGGATTGCTCTTGTGCGTTAAATAGCTCTGCGAGTAAAGGGCGCAAGTCGTCTTCAAAGGCTCCCTGCTCTAAATTTGATGAAATTAGCTGACCCGATAAATCTATAAGCAACATTAATTGCGCGTCTATCCGTTGGCTATGGTTATACAAAACACTGCTTATTGTACCAGCATCGCGTGTTGCAACCGCTTGCTTAAAACCAAAATCGGCGGTGAGTACCTTAGCTGCAGTTAACAATAAGCTTTCTTTTGAGGTTAAATATTGCTTATAAACGTTTTGCGCAACACTTATATCTTGCTCTACTTTTTGTTCTTGAAACTGACTTGTTGACCACCAAAAACTAGCAACACTCACCAGCGTTGTTAATAACACTAGCCCTACGCAAAGTATGGTAATTCGGTTTTTTAAACTATGCGTCATTACCAGCCTTAAATTTGCTGCCAAAAGTGTTTCTAGGTGCGGGTGTAGATGTGTTTACAGTAACGGTATGTTTATTTTTAGCATTCAATTTAATAATTTTTTTATTCTCCAATGGCGCGGTTTGCAAAGCGTGCCATACGCTTAACTCAATTGGTAATAGATTATCTGGTAAGGTCACTTTGCCCTGCTTGTTTGTTTTGTAAACATGCTTACTACCTGCCACATATATGTAGCCAACCATAGAGTCGTGAATATTACACCCTAAGACAACCACGCCTTGATTATCAAAAGTAATCGGTGCTTTGGGTTGGCCTGAATATAACCTAAGCTGAAAAGGCTTAGCTTGCGAGAAAGAATACACATGATGGCGAATGTTATCGCTGTTAGGAAAATCAACTTGTTGCCCTTTTTGTACTATTAAAAGTTCAGGCATAAACTGTTTATGAACTTGATCCATAGTGGCCAATGGAAGGTTTGCTTGAGCTAATTGCTCGGCGTTAAAATGTAGCTCAACAACGGTATTTTCTAATTTATTACCGTGCTGATCTTCTGTTACCAACTCCAGTGCAGCGGCGTTAGAAAAGTTACCAAAAAACAACCCCATGGCTAAAAAACGGCAACTTTTAGTTATTTTTTGCAAACCACGTTCAAACATAACACCACCTAACTATTAACGTTAGGTTAAGGTAATTAATTAAAGGGGTTAATTGCAAGGAATATAGCCCAGTAACTAAAAATAAAAAATAAGCTACTGGGATTTTTAATACTAAATCATGACTATTTTACAATTAAGCCATAATCAGCATCTAAAATAGAAATAACCTCTTGGCGCGGATCCTCAGGAATAGTAATTGCTTCACCAACAATTTTGCTAGCAATGCCCACATAAGTATTAGACACTTCAAGCATAACTGATTCAGGTAAAATATACTCCTTTGCTAATTTTTCGCGCTCAGCCATGCGATCTTTATTTAGTAATACATCGCTTTCTGGCACATTATTAATTAACAGCTGGCGAAAGCCTTCTTTAGAGTTTTCAACAATGTTACCTTCTCGGTATGCAGCACCATCCCAAATGCGCGACGAATCGGGTGTACCTACTTCATCAATATAAATGAGTTGTTGTGCGCCATTTAAATCTTCTACGTAACCAAATTCAAATTTAGTGTCTACAAAAATTTGGTCAAGCTTGGCAAGCTCTTTACTAATTAAGCCAAAACCCTCTACTAACAGCTTTTCGTATTTAGCTACGTCGTCTGCCGACTTAAAATTAAACACATCTAAGTTGTTAGTTATATTTTCGCGGGTAATGTTTACATCGTCTACTGGCGGGATATCGGCAACGCCTTCAATAATGCCTTTCGTTGACGGGGTGATTAGTACGTTTTCTAATTTTTGGTTCGCGTTTAAGCCCTCAGGCAACTCTATACCGCAAAAGTTACGTGTCCCTTTAGCATAATCACGCCACATACTACCGGTAATATATTGGCGCGCTATCGCCTCTACCTTAACTGTGCTTGCTTTACGTACTATCCATACATACGGGTGTGGAATATCAACAATATGATTACCAGCAAGGCCTGCCTCATCAAATAACTTAAACCAGTAAGATGCAACCGTATTAAGCGCTATCCCCTTACCTGGCACGCCGTTTAAACCATTTTCACCTTGCCAAATACAATCAAACGCAGAAATACGGTCTGAAATAACCATAATAGCCAGCTCGGTACCTGCGGGTACTCTGTACTCTTTTTCTTTGATGAGTCGCGCGCTGTCTTCGTCTGTTAGCCAATAAACTGAACGGACTTTACCACTGTGTACTTCACCTTTGGTTCGAATGGGTAAATCATCGTTTACGTCTAAAACTTTATAGCTAGTCATGCTATCTCCGGGGTTAGGGATGCTCTATGAGCAAAGTAGAGTATGGGGTTATGTGCGGTATGATAATCCAGCCAACTTCAAAGCTCAATCGTGGGCTAAAAACTAAATAGCCTGAACTTTGGTTGAGAGATTCACCAAGAATATTTATATGGCTGTCACAATCGGGTAAACTGGCTATGCTAACGAGTCGAGGAGCTAGCTTGAACTACCTAACCACTACCAAAAATAAAAAATACTTAATGTATATATCTCAAAATTATTCATACGCAATTTTGAGACCTATTCAGGCGGCCATATTAGCGAATGGAGGGCAAGTGCGCTGGTTTTTACAAGGTAGTTCAGTAAACCCTAACTTTTTAACACCCGATGAAATACGCCTTAATTCAATAGACGATATTCACAACTGGAAACCCGACGCAACATTCGCACCGGCCAATTTGATTCCTACGTTTTTTCCGGGTATTAAAGTCGGTGTGTTTCATGGTTTTGACGCCGGAAAACTTGATAAAAAAGGCAACAACGACCACCTAAAAGCAAGGGGCTGCTTTGACCTTTACTGTACCCAAGGCCCAAATACCACAGCGCCATTTAAAGCCTTACAAAAAAAGCTGGGGTATTTTAAAGTAACCGAAACGGGCTGGCCAACGCTCGACCGTTTATTTACCGGTGAATTGCAAACAAATTACACCAATAAAGCCGACACGCGCCCTACACTTTTAATTTGTTCTACTTTTTCAAAACGTTTATCACTTGCACCTAAACTTTACGAGCAAATAAAACACTTTAGCGAAACAGGAAAGTGGCGCATATTAATGCAGTTTCATCCTAAAATGCCGCTTGAACTTGTTAATAAGTACAAAGCGCTGAGTAATCAAAATTTAACGTTTATTGAAACAGACGACGTAGTCCCCTTATTAAAGTCGGCCGATGTAATGCTATGTGATACCTCATCGGTACTTTTAATGTTTATAGTGCAACGCAAGCCGGTGGTGACCTTTTGTAATAATGCCCCAGACAAACACTTACTAAACGTAACAGATCCAAATAAACTAGAAGACGCGATAGACCTTGCTTTTACTCACCCTAAAACATTGATGCAAAATATAGAAAGCTATTGCCAACAGCTACATCCATACACAGATGGTAAGTCAAGTGAGCGAGTAGTCGCTGCAACCAATGAGTTTTTACTGAGTGACGATAAACTAAAACCTAAGCCGTTTAATATTATTAGGCAGTTTAAAACACGCAAAAATCTTAATTATTGGAAATGGTAAACCAAACAATGATAAGCCTTAATAACGTTACTTTTAAATGGCATAAAAACGATACAACGCCCACGCTAACTATTAGCAAGTTGAATATAGAAAAAGGCCAACACGTTTTTTTACATGGCCCAAGTGGTTCGGGTAAATCAACGTTACTAGCCTTATTGGCCGGTATAAATACAGCCACCAGCGGCAATGTCACGTTATTAAACCACACCTTAAATACCCTAAGTAACACCCAGCGAGATATATTTAGAGCTGACCACATTGGTATTATTTTTCAAAACTTTAACTTACTCCCTTACTTATCGCCTATTGAAAACGTAATACTGGGCTGCCAATTTTCAAAAAAGCGCCAACAAAAAGCATTAAGCCACTCAACTACTTTAAATGATGAGGCTACCCGGCTATTAAACGCACTGGGCTTAACCGAGCAATACCATACTAAAAATGTGGCAGAACTAAGCATTGGCCAACAACAACGTGTAGCTGCCGCACGCGCATTTATTGGTAACCCTGAAATTATAATTGCCGACGAGCCAACCTCAGCCCTTGATACACAAAACCGCGAAAGCTTTATTAACTTATTGTTTGCGCAAGCGAGCAATGCAAACAGCACACTCATATTTGTAAGTCACGACAAAAATTTAAAACCGCTATTTAATCGCTCAATCGACTTAGTAAGCTTGCAGGGGGCATTATGATCCTTACAAAATTAGCCTTTAAAAGCTTATTAAATAGGCGTGCAAGTGTTGTTTTAACGCTGTTTACCATTGCCGTAAGCGTTATGTTATTGCTAAGTATTGAACGTATTAGAGCTGATGCTAAAAGTAGTTTTAGCAATACTATTTCGGGCACCGATTTAATTGTAGGAGCACGCACCGGCGATATTCAATTACTGCTTTCATCGGTATTTAGAATTGGCCACACCAATAATGGCGTAAGCTGGCAAAGCTACAAATACATAACAAGCCAACGCGGGGTAAAGTGGAGCATTCCCATTAGCCTTGGCGATAGCCACAAAGGTCAAGCCGTTTTAGGTACATCACCCGATTACTTTACCCATTACCGCTTTGCTAAAAAACAACACTTAAGTTTTAGTGCAGGCAACCCTTTTAGCACTATTCACGGTGTGGTATTGGGTAGCGAGGTAGCTACAAAACTAGGCTACAAACTGGGCGATAGCATTATAATATCCCATGGTATGGGCAATACCAGTTTTCATCATCACAACGACAACCCGTTTGAAGTAGTCGGCATTTTAAATCCAACAGGCACTCCGGTCGATAAAACACTGCATATACCGCTCGCCGCTATTGATTTAATTCATGGCGGTAACGCAAGCCATGAGCACGATGAGCACGATG